>CALMBN010000028.1 GCA_937860195.1 uncultured Novosphingobium sp. | reverse complement strand
CAGCACGCGCGCCGCCTGCTTGTTGCGCTGGCCGGCGATCACCTCGAGGAACACGTCGCGCTCGCGCGGCGTCAGCACGGAAAGCTTCTCGACCGTGGCCGCCTTGCTGGTCTCGAGATACCCCTCGACGATCATGCGCGAGACGGGCGCGCTGAAGTAACTGCCCCCGTTCCGGACACTTTCGAGGGCCGCCACGAGCTCGACCCGTTCCAGGTCTATCGCGCCTTGCGCGCCATCAACCCCTCGCCCTATCTCTACTTCCTGAACTATCCCGGCTTTTCGGTCGTGGGATCGAGCCCGGAAATTCTGGTTCGCGTCCGCGATGGCGAAGTCACCATCCGCCCGATCGCCGGAACTCGCCCGCGCGGGGCAACGCCCGAACAGGACCGCATCAATGAAGCCGAACTACTAGCCGATCCCAAGGAACGCGCCGAACACCTGATGCTGCTCGATCTGGGCCGCAACGATGTTGGCCGGGTCGCGCAAACCGGCACGGTCAAAGTGACGGAGAGCTATACGGTCGAACGCTACAGCCATGTGATGCACATCGTCTCGAACGTGGTCGGACGGCTCGACAGCGCCAACCACGATGCGATCGACGCCGTCTTCGCAGGCTTTCCAGCAGGCACCGTCAGCGGCGCGCCAAAAGTCCGCGCGGCAGAGATCATCGCCGAACTGGAACCCGAAACCCGGGGCGCTTACGCAGGCGGCGTCGGCTATTTCGCCCCCGATGGAAACCTCGACAGTTGCATCGTTCTGCGCACCGGCGTAGTCAAAGACGGAATGCTCCACGTGCAGGCCGGAGCGGGCATTGTGGCGGACAGCGATCCCGCCTACGAACAACGCGAATGCGAAGCCAAGGCCGGGGCGTTGATCGCAGCGGCTAGGGAAGCGGTCCGGGTGGCTGGTGAAGCGGGCTTTGGGCAGTAACTTGACCCTTCGTGTGGCTCGGCTAACGTCGTGTTATGCGCAAACTCATCCTCATAATTCTCGCCCTGATCGCAACCCCTGTCCACGCTGAAGACTGGCAGAAGCGTGCCTCCGAACGCGACGTGGTGCTGCCCAGCTTTCAGTTCAACACCGGCGAGTTAATGGACTTGCGGATGCACGTGACCACGCTTGGCACGCCGGTGCGCGATGCCAGCGGCGAAGTGACCAATGCGGTGATGGTGCTGCACGGCACCGGCGGCAGCGGCTATCAGTTCTTTCGGCCCCAGTTTGCCGACGAGCTCTATGGCCCCGGCAAGCCGCTCGACATTACCAAATGGTATGTGATCCTGCCCGACAACATCGGCCACGGCAAAAGCAGCAAGCCCAGCGATCTGCTGCGGATGGCGTTCCCGCGCTATGGCTATCTCGACATGGTCAACGCGCAAAAGCGGCTGCTGCTGGAGGGATTAGGGGTGAGCAAGCTGCAGCTGATCCTCGGCACCTCGATGGGCTGCATGCACGCGTTTGTCTGGGGGACCGAACATCCCGGCTTTGCCCAGCGGCTCGCGCCGTTTGCCTGCAACACGATGGAAATCGCCGGGCGCAACCGGATGTGGCGGCAGATGTCGATTGACGCAATTAAAGCCGATCCGGACTGGAACGGCGGCAACTATGGCAAGCAACCGCAGAGCGGCCTGCGCACGGCGCGGTATATGTCGATGATCGCAGGCGGAAATCCGCTCGCCTTGCAGGACCAGTATCCGACCCGCGAAAGAGCGGTGAAGTATTTCAATGAAGCCTACGATGCCCGCGCCGCGAACGATCTCGATGCCAACGACCAGATCTATCAGCTCGACAGCTCACGCGACTACAACCCGCTGCCCAAGCTGAAACTGATCACGGTGCCGGTGCTGTGGATCAATTCGGGCGACGATTTCATCAATCCGCCCGAGCTTGGCCTTGCCCAGAAGCATGCCAAGCAGATGCCGCGCGCCAGGTTCATCCTGATCCCTGCAAGCAAGGACACCAAGGGCCACGGCACCCATACCTGGGCCAGGTTCTGGAAGAAGGACCTGGCGAAGCTGTTGAGCACAAAATGACCGGGCGTCGCGCGCTTTATCCTCCGATCGAACCCTATGCGTCGGGGATGCTCGATGTGGGCGACGGGCACAGCATCTATTGGGAACGCTGCGGCACGCCCGGCGGCAAGCCGGCAGTGTTCCTCCACGGCGGCCCAGGCAGCGGGCTGAGTGCCAAGCAGCGCCAGCAATTTGATCCGGCGCTTTATGACCTGATGCTGTTCGACCAGCGGGGCTGTGGTCGTTCGATTCCGTTTGCCAGCCTTGAAGCAAACACCACCTGGCACCTCGTCGCAGACATCGAAAAGCTGCGCGAAATGGCCGGACACGAGCGTTGGCTGGTATTCGGCGGATCGTGGGGCTCGACGCTCAGCCTCGCCTATGCCCAGACCCACCCAAGCCGCGTGAGCGAACTGGTGCTGCGCGGAATTTTCCTCGGCAGCCAGAGCGAGTTCGACTGGCTCTATACCTACGGCGCGAGCGAGCTTTATCCAGAGGCGTGGGATGATTTCCAGGGCCATATCCCGGCGGAGGAACGCGGCGAACTGCTCGAAGCCTATCACCGCCGCTTGACCAGCGAAGATGCCGACGTTCGCCTCGCCGCTGCCAAGGCCTGGTCGATGTGGGAGGGCGTCACCGTTACGCTGCTGCCCGATCCCGATATGATCGCGGACTTCACCGCCGATGATCACGCGGTCGCGGTCGCCAGAATCGAGAACCACTATTTCCGTCACGATTGCTGGCTGGAACCGGGACAGTTGCTGCGCGATGCGCTTAAGCTGGCGGGCATTCCGGGGATCATCGTCCAAGGCCGCCACGATTGCTGCACGCCGCCGTCCGCCGCCTGGGCGCCGGCGCCAATTCCTGCGACGCGAAGCTGGCGGCCAGGCGTTCGCGCGCGCGGAATCCCACCTCGAGGGCCGCGAGCGTCAGCGCGGCGGTGCGGTCCTCCTTCCAGGCGGTCCCATAGACGAACGCTGGGTTCGGCAGGTGCATCGACCCTCCTACCGGAGGCGAGCCGTGAGGTCGACCTCGGTTCAGGCGCGTTTCACCGGAAGCTGGCAGGCGATCGTGAAGTGCGCGTCACCGTGGGCGAACGGACGGCCGATCCACGCCTCGAATGCGGGTTGATCGTCGGGGATGTAGCCGCTCCCGGGCAGCCAGGTCTGGTAGAGCCAGTCGATCGCGCGCGCCTCGAGCTCGAGGCCGCCGCTCAGGACCACCTCGGCCACCCGCATCGGCGGAAACTCGAAGCGGCCGATCTCGACGTCGGCCGCGACGCCCCCGCGCAAGTTGAGATCAAGGGGCGAGCGACGCTTCCAGCGCAGCTTCGCTTCGACTGATCCCTGCGCCACGCCATGGACGAGATGCGAGCCGTCGATCCACGTCGAAAGACCGGGCGCGAGCGCATCGAGTCCACCGCCGGAGATGCCGGTCGCGGAGAACTGCGCGCGCAACGTCGGCTCTTCAGCCCACGGCGCAGCCGAGAATGCAGCGGTCACCGACTTCGCGAACGGAGTCGCGCTCGCCTCGACGACGACAGCGATC
>CALMBN010000027.1 GCA_937860195.1 uncultured Novosphingobium sp. | reverse complement strand
CAGCACATAGTCCAGATAGGTCGAGGTATTCTTGCCCGGACGAATGCCGGGGATGAACCCGCCATTGCGCTTCAGGTTGTCGGCGGTTTCTTCCGGATTGAACACCACGGCGGTGTAGAAGAACGCGAAGAACATGATGCCGGCAGCATAGAGCGCCATATAGACCGGCTTGCCGTGGCCGAGATACTGGTTGAGCGTGACCACAAAGGACCCCCAGGCCGAATCCTCCGTGATCGAGTTTCCGGCGAACTGGGTAATGGTCAGCGGCAGCAACAGTAACGAGCTGGCGAAGATCGGCGGAATCACGCCGGCGGTGTTGAGCTTCAGCGGCAGGTGGCTGCGATCCGCCTGCATCATTCCGTTCTGGCTCGCGCGCTTTGGATACTGGATCAGCAACCTACGGGTGGCGCGCTCCATAAAGCAGATCAGCAGGATCAACCCGACGATCATCACGATCATCCCGATGATCAAAAAGCCCGAAATCGAACCGGTCCGCCCGCCTTCAAACAAGTTAGAGATCAGCACCGGCATTTGCGAGACGATTCCGGCCATAATGATCAGCGAAGTGCCGTTGCCAATCCCGCGCGCAGTGATCTGTTCACCCAGCCACATCAGGAACATGGTTCCGCCGACCAGCGCAATCAGCCCTGCAACATAGAACAACGGCCCCGGATTGATCGCAAATCCCTGAACGTCAGCGTTGCGCAGCATCGCATAACCCTGAACCAGCGCCAACAGCACCGCGCCGTAACGCGAATACTGGTTGAGCTTGCGCCGACCGCTTTCGCCTTCCTTCTTGAGCGACATCAGCGAGGGATGAAGCGAAGCGGCCAGCTGCACGACAATCGAGGCCGTGATATAGGGCATCACGCCAAGCGAGATCAGGCTGTAGTTGGTCAGTGCGCCGCCCGAGAACATGTTGAAAAAGTCGAGGATGCCGCCCGCGCCTTTTTCAAAGAAGCCCTTGAGCTTGATCGGATCAATCCCCGGCAGCGGCACAAAGCTGAGAAACCGGAACACAATCAGCGCGCTGATCGTAAACCAGATGCGCTTTTTGAGCTCGGTCGCCTTGGAGAAGTTCGCGAGGCTCATGTTGCTCGCGATATTGTCAGCGCGTGATGCCATCGGGACTGGTTGCCTTATCTAACTGCGTCTGGGTCCGGCAATCCGGCCCGCTCAAATGAGGTTTGAGCGCTCCATATAGGGAGCCTTTGCGCGATGTCGAACCCCTGCAAGGCAAAATCCCCGCCAGCATCTGGCGGGGATTTGTGAGCTTGCTTATTTGGCGGCCTTTGCGGCCTTGTTCACTTCACGGCGAGCGGTCTTCTTTTCATGTTCGCTCGGCCCAGCCTCAGGCACTTCGACCGAACCGCCGGCCTTTTCGACCGCCGCCTTGGCCCCAGCAGACACGCCGTCAACCAGGAACTTGGCCTTGGCGGTGATTTCACCCTTGCCGAGCAGACGGACCCCGTCCTTGCCGCCGCGGGCGAGGCCAGCAGCCTTCAGCGCGGCGTGATCGATCACGGCCTTGGCATCAAGCTTGCCCGCGTCGATCGCCTTCTGGATCAGGCCGAGGTTCACTTCGGCGAAGTCCTTGGCGAAGATGTTGTTAAAGCCGCGCTTCGGGATCCGCATGTGCAGCGGCATCTGGCCGCCTTCGAAGCCGTTGACCGAAACGCCTGAGCGCGCCTTGGCACCCTTTTGCCCGCGCCCGGCGGTTTTGCCCTTGCCCGAGCCGATGCCGCGGCCCACGCGCATGCGGGATTTACGGGCACCGTCGTTGTCGCGGATATCATTCAGTTTCATGTCGTGCACTCGCTTTCGCTTTGGTCGCGCTAATGGAAGGCGCGCGCTTAGGCGAAGGTTGCGGGATTGTCACCCCCCTTTGTGTGAGTGCATTGCCGGAGCGCTGACGCGCTGCTAGCCACACCGGCGATGGGGGACCGTTCCAGCCTGATCCGAATTGGTGTTGTGCAGGTCGCGGTCTTGCTGGCCGTGGCCACGGCACTGCGGGCCTATACCTTTGGCGATCCCAACCTGTTTATCGACGAAGCGTTCTACTTCGCTGCCGGCAACGCCATGCACCAGGGTGCGATCCCTTATGTCGATGTTTGGGACCGCAAGCCGTTCGGCCTGTTCGCACTTTACTATCTGATCGCTGGAATCTCGAACGCTCCGGCTGCATACCAGATCGCGGCCACTCTGTTCGCCGCACTGACCGCCTGGGTGATCGGCCAGATCGTGCGGTTGTGGAGCGACTGGCGGGGAGCATTGGGCGCAGGGATCGCATATCTGTTCCTGATCAGCGCCTTCCAGGGCTTTGGCGGACAAAGCCCGGTGTTTTACAACCTGTTTATCGCCACGGCAGCGTTGCTGGTGGCGAGATCGGTGCCGGATTTGCAGGCTGGCCGGGTCCCACGCGCGGTGCCGCTTGCCATGCTTGCCGCCGGACTGGCGATCACGATCAAGACCACTGCTTTGTTCGAGGCGGCTTTTCTCGGGCTGTTCGCGGTGTCCGCGCTGCCCCGGTCGCACTGGCCCAAGCAGGGCGTGCAGTGGGCTTTGGTTGGCGCAGCCCCAACTCTGCTGATTGCAGCGAGCTACGCCCTGTTGGGCCACTGGAGCGAATACTGGCAAGCGATGACCGGGGCCAATCTGTCAGCGGACCGCTGGGATGCCTATTCCGCCCAGATCCGGCTGCGGCTGATGCTGTTCGCGCTCGCTCCGATTCTGGCGCTGGCGGCGTTCGGTTGGCTTAACCTAAAGAGTGAAGCCAAGCGTTTCGTTGCACTGTGGATTGTATCGGCGGTCATTGCCCTCGCCGCCTTCCCCTATTTCCACACCCACTATGCTTTGCCGCTGCTGGTGCCGCTGTGCGTCGCAGCCGGAGCATTTCTGTCGCGAAAATGGGTCGGCGCTATAGCGCTTATGGCACTTTGCGCACTGGCCTGCACTCGCGCACCGCCGATCGATCACACTCACACCGAACGCTCGATCAAGGCAATGACCTCACTGGCGGATGCGATCAATGCGCATGGCGGCGAACGCGGACTGTTCGTCTACGAAGGCCCGCCATTTCTCTACACTTTGGCAGAGCACCCCTTCCCTTCCCCGCTGGCCTTCCCGGCGCACCTTTATCATTCAATCGAAATGGATGTCAGCCACCTCTCAACCCTGGCAGAAGTCCAGCGTGTGGTTGCAGCCAGGCCAGGCGTAGTGGTGATGACCAAAGTGCCCCGCGATGGACCGATCAATGCCGCGACATTCGCGGTGGTCTCGGCCTATGTGCAGTCCCACTGTCGGCTTGTTGCCGAGGTCAAAGCCCCAGAGCGGCTAAGGACCGATCAGGTGCTGGTCTGGGGGGATTGCCGCTGAGGCGCGCCACGCAAAAGGGCCCCGGATCGCTCCAGAGCCCTTTGCAATTTTCGTTTGACCGGACGATTCAGTCGACCACCACCACCATGTGCGGCAAGGCCCGGATCGCGCCGCGCACTTCGGGAGTGTCTTCCAGCTCAACCACCCGGTTCATCTTGCCCAGGCCCAGGCCGATCAGAATTTCCTTCTGCTTGTAAGGACGACGGATCGGTGAGCCGATCTGCTTGATCTTGATCTTCGCCATGTCTGCTTACTCCACAATCGCATCTGCAGCGGCCTGAGCCTCTGCAGCGCTTGCACCGCCGCGACCCAGCAGGTCAGCAACCTTTTTGCCGCGACGCTGAGCGACCGACTTCGGCGAAGTCTGCTCGGTCAGCGCATCGAACGTGGCGCGGATCATGTTGTAGGGGTTGGACGAGCCGACCGACTTAGTCACCACATCCGCCACACCCAGACTTTCAAACACAGCGCGCATCGGGCCACCGGCGATGATCCCGGTTCCGGCCGGAGCCGTCCGCAGGTTGACCTTGCCGGCCCCGAACCGGCCCTTGCCGTCGTGATGCAGGGTGCGGCCTTCCTTCAGCGGAACCCGGACCATTGCCTTTTTGGCAGCTGAGGTGGCCTTGGTAATCGCTTCGGGCACTTCGCGGGCCTTGCCCTTGCCGAAGCCAGCCCGGCCCTTGCCATCGCCGACCACGACCAGTGCCGCAAAGCCAAAGCGCTTGCCGCCTTTCACGGTCTTGGAGACGCGGTTGATGTGGACCAGCTTTTCAATCAGCTCTTCGCCGCCATCGTCATCGCGGCCACGACCACGGTCGTTGCCGCCGCGCCCGCCGCGATTGCGATCGTTGCCGCCACGGTCATTGCCGCCCCGGCCGCGTCCGCCGCGACTCCGAGCTTCGCGTTCCCCGCCTTCAGTCACAGCAGGCGCTTCGACAGCAGCGACTTCGGTCACTTCGTTGTTGGTTTCATCAGCCATCTTAGAACTCCAGCCCGCCTTCGCGGGCGGCATCGGCCAGCGCTTTGACGCGGCCATGGAACAGGAAGCCGCCGCGATCGAACACGACGGTGGTCACACCGGCTTTCTGGGCAGCCTCGGCCAGCGCCTTGCCGACATCGGCAGCGGCGGTGACGTTGGAACCGGCCTTCGAACCCAGCGAATTGGCCGCAGCCACAGTTCGGCCGGCCGAATCGTCGATGATCTGGGCGTAGATGTGACGGCCCGAACGATGCACCGAGAGCCGCGGACGGCCACCCGAATGCGCCTTGAGCGAGGTGCGGACGCGCCGACGGCGGCGCTCGAAAAGAGACAGCTTGGCCATTACTTCTTCTTCCCTTCCTTGCGGAAGATGTACTCGCCGCGGTACTTGATGCCCTTGCCCTTGTAAGGCTCGGGCTTGCGCCAGCGGCGGATCTCGGCGGCAACCTGGCCGACCTTCTGCTTGTCGATGCCAGAGATTTCGATCGTGGTGTTGTCAGGTGTCTTGATCTCGATCCCCTCAGGAATCGCGAAATCGACATCGTGGCTGTAACCAAGCTGCAATTTCAGGTTTTTGCCCTGCGAATTGGCGCGGTAGCCGACACCCGTGATTTCAAGCACCTTGGTGTAGCCCTCGGTTACCCCGGTCATCAGGTTATCAACCAGCGTGCGCTGCATGCCCCAGAACGCACGAGCGGTCTTGGTGTCATTGGCAGGCCTTACCACGATGGCATCGCCATCGACCGAATAG
>CALMBN010000026.1 GCA_937860195.1 uncultured Novosphingobium sp. | reverse complement strand
CCCCGGGCCTGCCGTCGTCGAGCGTGGCCTCGGCCGCGCCAGCCAGCTCCCCGACGAGCCGCACGGTGAGCCCGCGGATCCCGGCGTCGCTGACGAGCAGGTTGCTCGCGTTGCCGAGCACGAACAGCGGCACCGCGGCAGCGCTCAACACCTGCATCGAGACCAGGTAAGGCCCATCCCAATACCACCGTCCCAGCCCGTAAAGCGCAGCAATAACTGCCCAGGTCGCCCATAGCCCCGCCAGTTTGGTAATTGAGAGATCGATCACATCCGCAAGCTTGCGCGGCGTGTCCCAGTCGATCCCGGTCGAAGCCCGCCGGTGGACCTTGTCGACCAAAACCGACCATAGCACCATCGGGGCTGCCGTAACCGCCAGCCCGGTCAGGGCTGCATTAGGTCCGGTCAGGCGTTCAGCCCGGCTCGGCAGACCGAATGTCGTGACGATTTCGGGCCAGAAATGGCAGATGAGGATCCAGACCGTCAACGCAGCAAGCCCAAGCCAGCCGACCACAGCGGACACGTCGCTGGGCGGCCGGGCACCGGCTGGCAGGGTTTCGGGTTCAATCATCGGCCTCTGCCCTAATGGAAAAGGGTAAAGGGCGGGGTAACGGGCAATAAGAACCCTACCTCAGCGCAGTAATCCGCCCACCATCATCGAGGATGTAAAGCGTATTGTTCGCAACCACCGGGGCCAGCGTCACCGGGGCCTTGAGGTCGGTCACCAAGGCGGGTTGGCCATCGGCCACGCCTGCCGAAAAGACCTGACCCTTGGAATTGACGAACCACAGCTTGTCACCCGCCAGCACCGGACCAGACCAGAAGATCGGACCCTTTTTCTTCTTCTCGTTCGCAAACTTTGCCAGCTGGGTCAGCCAGCGAACCTTGCCGCTGGACCGCGCTATGCAGAGCAGTCGCGCGTCGTCGGTCAGCGTAAAGATCCACTCGCCCGCGACGGCAGGGGTTGAAATCCCCGCAAGATTGAGCTCCCAGATCCGCTGGCCGGTGACCAGTTCATAGGCCGCCATCCGCCCGCCCTGGCCCAGCGCATAGACCCGGCCGTTGTCGATGATCGGATCGGCATCGATATCGGTCAGAACGCCAACCGTGGTCGAGAGCGAAGTTCGCGCCAAAGCATCGGACCACAATTCCCGCCCGTTTTCATAGCGGAAGGCAATCAGCTCGCCGGTCGAAAACCCGGCAATCACCGTGCCCGCCCCGGCAGCAGGGGCGGCGACCCCGAACACCCCGGTCTGCCCGACCGAAGCGGCCCGGCTCCACTGCTGGACGCCGTCGGCAGCGCCGAGCGAAATCAGCTGGTTTGACTGGGTCATCACGAACACCGAATTGAACGCGATAGTCGGCGACCCGCGCAATGGCCCGGCCGGCTTGACCTTCCAGATCTGCTTGCCATCAACCGCGTCGAGTGCTGCGACTTCGCCCATGCCGGTGGTCACATAGACCCGGCCATCGGCATAGCTGGTTCCGCCACCGTAGATCGAAGTGGCCCCGTCGCCCTTGATCTTGAAGCTCTGCTGCCAGCGCGGCGCGCCGGTGTTTGCATCAAACGCGTGGACCACGCCATCGGTATCCATCGCGAACAGCCCGCCGCCGCCGATTACCGGCGCAGCGGCCAATCGCTGCTTGTTGGTCGAGCCGGAAATTTTCTGTGACCAGACCCGCGCCGGGTTGGTCCCGAGCGCCAGGTTGCCATAGCTTTTGCTGGGAGTCCCGCCAGCTTGCGGCCATTCCTCGTTCACCACTGCTGGCGGAACGATAACTGCGACAGCGGCGAGCGCCGGATCGACCTTTGCGCTGGTATCGATCTTGCTGAGGATCGGCACGCGATTGCCAACCGTCGGCGTCGTCGGTTTACCTTTTCCGCCAAGAACCCCGCATCCAGCAAGGCCCAAGACCAGCACCATGGCCAGCGGAACGGAGAATCGGCGGGAAACGGAACTTGATTTCATCGAAATGTCCTTGGCTGGCGCGAAATTATTGCGCAGGCGCGGCGGCGGGCGAAGCGGGGACTTCGGCCTCGGTGGGTTTGTCGGCATCATCGCTTCCGGCATCATAGCCGAGCCCGCTTGCGATCTGCCGCATGCGAGTGCGGATCGTGCGAGGCACGTTCTTGTCGTTCCCGATCAAGGCAAACAGCTTGCCGGCCTCGTCGATCTTGCCCTGTTCGAGATAGGCCATCCCGACCAGCTCTCCGGCGCTACCGAAATATGCGTTGCCCGGCACTGCTATCGTCTTCAACCGGGCGATCACGTCTGCGGGCTTCATTGTGTCAAATTTGATCGAAATTTCGCGGATCGCGGCGAGATCGCGGAATTGCTGCGGTACTCTGGGATCAGCTGCGATCGCGGCAAATTTCTTTGCGGCTTCTTCAGTCTTTCCTTCCTGTGCCGAAATCGCAGCGAGTTGCATCAGTGCGACCGCGCGATTGCCGTCGCTGCCCTGGGCGGCAATCAGTTCGAAGTCCTTGATCGCCGGCGCCAACTGTCCGGCTTCCATCCGCTCGGTCGCCAGCACCATCCGTTCGGACCATTGCGCAGCCGCGTTCTTTTGCGTGGTATCCCAATACAGATAGCCCGCCAGTGCCAGCAGCCCGACACCCACGACCAGCCCAACCGGCTTGGCAATGCGCTTGAAGGTGTTGACGATCTGCTCTTCGCGAAGCGCTTCGTCGACCTCACGCAGGAATCCGTCCTGCGCTGCTTCTTCGCGGCTGTTGGGCTTGGGGGCATTGGGGACGGAAGGGGGCGTACTGGCCAAGTTGGGATGCCTTTAGAGAAACTGTCGGCGGCTGTTTAGCGGATGGACCGGCCTTTTCAACGTCTCATCCATGCGAATTCCCCGGTGAAGCTGCGGTGAACGCCGTGGTTCAGGGGAAAGTGGCCTTGCCGAGGGCCTTGGCATAGATATCGCGATAGGCGGATACCATCTTGTCCTCGCCATATTCAGCCCGGGCCCTGGCGCGGTTGGCCGCGCCGATTGCTGTGCGCAGGCCCGGGTGGTTGGTAAGTGTGGTAATCGCCACCATCAATTCCGATTCATCCTGAATATTGCGCACGAAGGGGATGTTCGCCTTGGTAACCATAGCCTGAATGTCACCAACGTCGGTCGCGGCAATCGCCAGACCGGCAGCCATCGCCTCGACCACCGAGATTGGAAATTGCTCGCTGTCGGACGAGAGAGCAAACAGGTCGAACAATCCCATCACCGCTGCTGGATCCGTCGCGTGGCCGGGCAAGAAAACCCGATCCTGCATTTTCAGCTCTGCAATCCTCGCCTCAATGACCGGTCGCTCAGGCCCTTCACCGACAATCACCAGCTTCCACGGCGGCGGCAGATAGGAACAGGCACTTACCAACCGCGGCAGATTCTTGACCGCGCGCAGGCCTGCCAGCGTGCCGATCCACAAGTCGCCGGTTTGCTTGACCAGACCCGGCAAAGCATTGGCCAGTGGCGGCTTGGCAAAATCGGCCAGCGCAATACCATTGGCGATCCGGCGGACCCGCGCGGGCTGCTGCCGCCATTTTTCAAGCGCAATCCGCTCCAGCGCTTTAGACGGAACCACCAGTGCGGCAACCGTTGACAAAGCCAGCCTGCGGAACCAGTTCCGACTGCGCTTCAGGCCGCCAGCTTCATCATGATTGAAACCATCTTCATGATGCACCAGTGGCGGCAGGCCAAGCCGCTTGGCGAACAGCCGGTGCGCCATAACCGCATCCATCGCACCCCAATTGTAAGTCAGGACCAGATCGAATCCGCGCATCGCTTCGGCGAGTTTGCGGTAACGACCAAGTGACAGACTGCCAGTCAGCGGCGGGAATTCCGGATAATTTACAGCAATCGCCGGATCGATCCGTTCCGCCGCCGCCAGTGCGCCGGGCACGCCAGAGACGATGGTGTGCTCCACCCCCGCCCCAAAGGCATTGATCAGCTTCGCGGCACGCAATTCCTTGCCGCCAGAGTTGAAGCTGGAATGGAGATGCAGAACCCGCAAAACAGCTATTTGACCCGCGCCAGCAGCCGGTCGATCGCCGCAATCGCAGCAGGCTCATCCAGCATCGGTGCATGGCCGACCTGCGGCACCGTGACTGCATCGCAATCCTTCAAGGATTTGGCCATTTTCTTGAGGATTGCCGGGCTCAGAATATCGGACAGCTCCCCGCGCAGCACAGTGACCGGTCGGCCATCAAGCGCCTGGAACGCAGGCCACAGATCAACCCCGGCCTCGCCCCCAGGTTGGCCGAACGGTTCGGCGATTTTCATGTCATAGTCAAACACGATCCGGCCATTCCCGCCCACGACCATGCAGCGCTTGGCCATGGCCAGCCAGTCGGCAATCGCATAGTTCGGGAACACCGGCCCCTGTCCCTCCTCCAGAGCACGGGCAGCGTGCATCCAGGTCGGGAAACTGCGGCCTTGGCCAACATAGCCCCGGATCCGCTCAAGCCCCTCAGACGAGATTTCCGGCCCAACATCGTTAAGCACCACCCCGGCCAGCCGCTGCGAATTGCCCATTGCCAGCAACATTGCCAGGAGCCCGCCGAGCGAGGTGCCGATCACCACAAACCGTTCAATCCCCTCCGCTTCGAGCAGCAAAGAGAGATCATCTGCATATTGCAAAGGGTTATAAGTCGCCGAATCTTTCGCATAGGCGCTATCGCCGCGCCCGCGCAGATCAGGGCAGATCACGCGCCACTGGCCCGTCAACCGCTCAGCCAGGTGGGAAAAATCGCGGGCATTGCGGGTAAGGCCAGGCAGGCAAAGCACTGGCGGACTATCGGAGTTCCCCGGATAGTCACGGAAATGAAGTTTCAGCCCGTCACGACTAGACCAGAAGCGGTTGGCAAAGCCGGTTTCAGTTTGGTTCAGGACAGGGGCTGGCTGCGCGGTCATCATCGGTCGGCTTTATCGCCTGTCATACGAGCCAGCGCAAGCTGCAAGGACAGGCGACGGGCAGATCAAATGCGAGGCTTTCCATAGGCCTGCGCAGCGGCTAAAGGCACCTTCAATCCCCTGGGGTCGCAGCCAACGGAACAAGACGGGACGAGCCTTGAGCAAAACACAGCTGATTTCCTACGAGCCGGCCACCGGCGCAGAATTGTGGCGCGGCAAATATGGCAATGTCGACGATGTGGTCGGTCGCGCGCGGCGCGCATGGCCGGCCTGGGCAGCGCAATCGCTGGCCAACCGGATGGAACTGCTCCGCCGTTTCGCGAACGAAGTGCGCAAGGAGAATGAAAAGCTCGCCACCGTGATCGCACTTGAAACCGGCAAACCGCTGTGGGAAGCGCGCACCGAAGTTGAAAGCGTTATCAACAAGGTCGAAATTTCGATCCGGGCCTATGCCGAGCGGACTGCGCAGCGCAAGCTCGACAATGCGCTGCAAGGCAGCGCTGCACTGCGCCACAAACCGCACGGCGTGATGGCGGTGCTGGGCCCCTATAATTTCCCTGCTCACTTGCCCAATGGTCACATCGTCCCGGCGTTGATCGCGGGCAACGCAATTGTCTTCAAGCCAAGCGAAAAGACTCCGGCGACCGCCGAGCTGCTGGTCCAGTGCTTTCACCGCGCAGGAATTTCCGCTGCGGTGGTCCAGCTCCTGATTGGCGGTCCTGATGAGGGGCAGGCACTGGTCGGGCATGAGGGCATCGACGGGGTGCTGTTCACCGGATCGGCCCACACCGGAATCGCGATCAACCGCCGTCTTGCGACCCGGCCGGACAAGATCGTTGCGCTGGAAATGGGCGGCAACAATCCGATCGTGGTGTGGGACACGACAAAGATCAGCGATGCCGCAGCGCTGGTTGTCCAATCGGCTTTTACCAGCGCCGGACAGCGCTGCACAGCGGCTCGGCGGCTGATCGTCAAAGCAGCAATGTATGAACCGTTGATCGCTGAGGTCAAAAAGCTGGCCGACCGAATCATTGTCGGCGCGCCGATGGATGATCCGGCGCCGTTCATGGGCCCGGTGATTGACAATCAATCCGCTGACGGACTGACTGAAAGCTTCCTTTATCTCCTTGGTCATGGGGGCAAAGCGATCAAGCATATGGTCCGCACCCGTGATGATCTGCCGTTCCTTTCTCCTGCAATTATCGACGTGACCGGAGTCAAGGATCGCCCCGATGTCGAACTGTTCGGGCCGCTGCTGCAAGTCGTTCAAGTCACCGATTTCGACGAAGCGATTGCCGAAGCCAACAACACGCGCTTTGGCCTGTCCGCTTCACTGGTCGGCGGCACATCGACCGAATACAACCGCTTCTGGGCCAATGTCCGGGCCGGAGTGATCAACTGGAACCGCCCAACCAACGGAGCCAGCTCTGCCGCACCATTTGGCGGTGTCGGTCTGTCGGGCAATCACCGCCCCAGCGCCTATTACGCGGCAGATTATTGCGCCTATCCGGTTGCTTCGAGTGAGATTGAACAGCCCCGCGCGATGATGGGGGTTGGCCTGCGCGACGACTAGAAGCCGTTCGTGACGAGATCGACTTCGGTCAGGCCATTGCGGCCTTGCCGGACATAGACCGCGTAACTGCTGTTGGCTTTACCTCCGGCGACGACTTCATCACCGCCCTCTGTCCGGCGAACCGGCAACAGCGCCGCCTTGCTGGCCGAGGCATAGTAGTAGTCGATCACATCCGACACTGCGACCGGCGTGACAAACCGCACCGAGCGTAGCTTGCAGCCACCATCGTCCGTCCCTGCCACAACGCGGGCGTGACCACGCGGATAGACTTGCAGAGCCGGCGGCAAACGGGCCGCCCAGGCAAAGGTATAGCTCATTCTTGAAGGGCAATCCGCCGATCCCAGCTTGAGCGCCACCGCGACAGCTTCCGGTGTGGCCGCCTTGGCAAGTTTCGACACGGGCAGCCTCAATTTCGCCACAGGGGCCGGATCAATTGAACCACCCAACAGATCGCGAGCAGCCAGCCGAGCCTTCTCGGTCTCTTCAGGGGTCCGCGCATCAAGCGGCATCTCCGCTGTCGCCGGGCCACCACCAGAGAGCACGCTGTCACCGCGGTTCTGGCTGGTCAAATCGGGATCGGCCATAATCGGATCGGATAATGCCCCGGTTACAGCCGGATCGCGCTCGGCAAGCGGAGCAGTCCTTGTTTCGCTACCGCACGCCACCAGAGCCAGCGACAATCCAGCCGGCAGCATCCAGTGGATCAAACCAGAACGTGTGCGCATGGTCATTTCAGCGTCATGCCTCAGGGCTGGGCTTGCAGCAAGCCAGAGCGGCGGCTAGCGCGGCAGGCAATGCCCGGCACCTCGACCCCGAAAGCTCAAAGCGGCCTGTTGTTGGCCTTTGCGACCTATCTGATCTGGGGTCTGATGCCGGTTTACCTGCTGTTCGTGCGCCAGGTGCCGCCGTTTGAGCTGGTTGGCTGGCGGGTGGTTTTCACATTGCCGCTGTGTCTGATGCTGGTTCTGGCACTGCGCCAGGGGCCGGCATTGAGGGCGGCGCTAGCCTGGCCGGTACTTCGCCTGCTTATCGTCAGTGCGCTGCTCGTCGGTATCAACTGGATGATTTACATCGCGGCCGTTCAAGAGGGCCACGTGCTTGCCACTAGCATCGGCTATTACATCAACCCGCTCGCCAATGTCCTGGCCGGGACCCTGTTTCTGGGTGAACGGCTGACCAGGCGGCAGTGGCTGGCCGTCGGTCTGGCGGCGATTGGCGTTTCTTTCCTGGCGTGGGGTGCGCGCGATACCTTGTGGATCAGCCTGACCCTGGCCGTCTCGTTCAGTGCCTATGGCATGGTCCGCAAGGTCGCGCCGGTCGAATCGCTGGCCGGGCTGACCGTGGAATCGTTGGTCCTGCAATTGCCGGCCTTTGCACTGGTGGCCTGGTATGCGCAAAGCCCGACCGGAAGTGCCATGGGCCACGATTTGCCGTCCAGCTTGCTGATCGCTTTTTCCGGTGTGATGACCACGG
>CALMBN010000025.1 GCA_937860195.1 uncultured Novosphingobium sp. | reverse complement strand
AGCGGATCCTGCAAATAGCGCTGCACCGCCCGCTTGAGCGGCCGTGCGCCATAGACCGGATCGTAGCCAACCCGGCCCAGCCAGCGCTTGGCGGCATCGGTCAGGTCCAGCACTATCTTGCGGTCCCGAAGCAAATTTTGGACCCGGCCAACCTGAATCTCGACGATCGGGGCCATATGCTCTTGCCCCAGCCGGTGGAACAGGATGATCTCGTCCAGCCGGTTGAGGAATTCGGGGCGGAAATGCCCACGCACGATCTCCATCACCTGCGGCTCGACGCTGTCCACGTCCTGCCCTTCTTCCAGATTGGCGAGGTACTGACTGCCTAGGTTGCTGGTCAGGATAATCAGCGTGTTGGTAAAATCGACCTGGCGCCCCTGCCCGTCGGTCAGCCGGCCATCGTCAAGCACCTGCAGCAGCACGTTGAACACATCGGGGTGGGCCTTTTCGACCTCATCGAACAGCACCACCTGATAGGGCCGCCGCCGGACCGCTTCGGTCAGCACCCCGCCTTCGTCATAGCCGACATAGCCCGGAGGCGCGCCGATCAGACGGCTGACGCTGTGCTTCTCCATGAACTCGCTCATGTCGATCCGGACCATCGCGGTGTCATCGTCAAACAGGAACGCAGCCAGCGCCTTGGTCAGTTCGGTCTTGCCGACCCCCGTGGGGCCGAGAAACAGGAACGAGCCGAGCGGCCGGTTGGGGTCCTGCAAGCCAGCGCGGGCGCGCCGCACCGCCTTGGACACAGCAATCACCGCATCCTGCTGCCCGATCACCCGCTTGCCGATGGTCTCTTCCATCTTGAGCAGCTTCTCGCGCTCGCCTTGCAGCATCCGCTCGACCGGGACACCAGTCCATTTTGCGACGACCGAGGCGATGTCCTCGGCGGTTACTTCCTCACGCAGCAAGGCGTTTTCGGCTTGGCCCTGCGCTTCGGCCAGCTGCTTTTCGAGCGCCGGGATCGTTCCGTAAGACAGCTCACCCGCCTTACCGAGATCGCCCTGCCGCTGGGCCTGTTCCAGTTCGAGCCGCGCGTGGTCAAGCTGCTCCTTGATCTTGCCTTCGGCAGCGATCTTGTCGCGCTCGCCTTGCCAGCGGACGGTCAGTGCGCTCGATTGCTCTTCCAAGCCAGCCAGTTCGCTGCGCAGCGCCGCAAGCCGGTCCTTGCTGGCCGCGTCGTTTTCCTTGGCCAGTGCCATTTCCTCGATCTTGAGCTGGATGATCCGCCGGTCGAGCACTTCGATCTCTTCGGGCTTGCTCTCCACCTCCATCCGGATTCGACTGGCCGCCTCGTCCATCAGGTCGATCGCTTTATCGGGCAGGAACCGGTCGGCGATGTAGCGATTGCTGAGCGTCGCCGCCGCGACAATCGCCTGGTCGGTAATCCGCACCCCGTGGTGCAGTTCATACCGGTCCTTGAGGCCGCGCAGGATGCTGATCGTGTCTTCAACGGTCGGTTCACCCACGAACACCGGCTGGAACCGGCGCTGCAACGCGGGGTCTTTTTCGACGTGCTTCTGATACTCATCCAGCGTGGTCGCACCGATGCAGTGCAGTTCGCCCCGGGCCAGCGCGGGCTTGAGCAGGTTGGAGGCATCCATCGCCCCCTCGCCCTTGCCCGCCCCGATCAGGGTGTGCATTTCATCGATGAACAGAATGATCTCGCCCTCGGCACCCTTGACCTCGTCGAGCACCGCTTTCAGCCGCTCCTCAAACTCGCCGCGATACTTGGCCCCGGCGATCAGGCTGCCCATGTCGAGGCTCATCAGGCGGCGATCTTTCAGGCTGTCGGGAACGTCACCGTTGGCAATCCGCAGTGCCAGCCCTTCGGCGATCGCGGTCTTGCCCACGCCGGGTTCACCGATCAGCGCCGGATTGTTCTTGGTCCGGCGGGCCAGGATCTGGATCGTCCGGCGGATTTCCTCATCGCGGCCGATCACCGGATCAAGCTTGCCGTCGCGGGCGGCCTGGGTGAGATCGCGAGCGTACTTTTTCATCGCGTCATAGGCATTTTCGGCGCTGGCGCTGTCGGCGTTGCGCCCACCGGTCAGTTCCTGAATCGCCGCTTCCAGCGCCTTGGAATCGACCCCGGCGGCCTTCAGCGCTTGTCCGGCGGCATTGGTTGTGCCGAGCGCCAGTGCCTGCAGCATTCGCTGGACCGAAACATAGCTGTCCCCGGCCTTGCTCGACAATTGCTCAGCCTGGTCCAGCACCCGCACCGAATCGTTTTCAAACCCCGGAGCCGCCTGCGCGCCAGAGCCCGACACCGCCGGGATCTTGGCCAATGCCTCGTCAACTTTTGACACCGCCAGCTTGGGATCGCCGCCCGCGCGCTGGATCAGCCCGGCAGACATGCCTTCTTCATCCTCCAGCAAGGCCTTGAGGATGTGCTCTGGCGTGATCCGCTGGTGGCCCAGCCGCACCGCCACTGTCTGGGCAGATTGCAGAAAGCCTTTGGCGCGATCAGTGAATTTCTCGAGGTTCATGGGTGTATCAGCCTCCTGTGTATCACCGAGATAGTGTTGCCGTTCCGCAACACAAGGGTCATTGCCCGATCCGCGTGATGTTCGGCCCAGCACCGCCCTCCTGCACGCATGGTTCACTCAATATTAGCCAAGTTAGCCTATTTGGCTTGAGACCAATCCGCTTTCCCGGGTGCTGCATGAAGTTGATGTCTCGAATGCTGGCGATTGCAGCAGTGCTGGCATGGCCTGCTTGCGCGCAGGCGCAAGACAGCGTGCTGGGCGCAGCCGCATTTGACATCTCAGTCGACGTGCGTTTGCCAGTGGCCGATGGCGAGGTGTCGTGGACCGACCATGGCTTTGGCAAGCTGCGCTATGGCGGTTCGGTCGGCAAGGTTCGGGTCAGTCCCGAGATCGCCGCCGTCGATATCGCATGGAAGCCGGAATTCAGCTGGAATTTCAGCGGACTGGTCAGCGTTACCCACCAAAGTGGACAGTCTGAACCGCTCGATCTCAGCGAAGCCTTTGTCCAGTACCGCAGCAATCCGGGAACAACCCGGATAGCAGTCCGTGCGGGAATGTTCTGGCCGCCGATTTCGCAGGAACACAGCGGTCCGCACTGGAATGTCACTGACAGCATCACCCCTTCTGCAATCAACACCTGGGTCGGCGAAGAGGTCAAGGCCGTCGGACTGGAGGTCAAGCTCGACCGAAAACTGGGCGAGCACAAGCTGGCGGCAACCCTTGGTGCATTTGGCTTCAACGACACGTCAGGCACACTGCTGTCCTATCGCGGTTGGGCCCTGCATGACATCAAAGGGACATTGATCGGCGATTTGCCGCTGCCGCCACTCAGCCCGTTCATTGCGACGTACCAGGCTCAGGAAACCTATCCGACCTGGGAGCTTGACAGCAGGGTCGGGTATTATGCGCGGATCGACTGGCAGCCCCCCGCCCCGTTCACCGTCTATGCCATCCGTTACGACAATCGCGGTGACCGGCTTTCATCGCGGAATATGCAAACCGCCTGGGATACGCGGTTCTGGAACATCGGCGGAGCCTGGTCACTTGGTCCAAAGGCCACGATCAAGACTCAGGTGATGTGGGGAGAAACCCTGGTCGGCCCGGCGACACCCTTCGGGTTCCCGGTCGATGTCGATTTCATGTCAGCCTATCTGCTCGCCACCCGCCAGCTGGGACCAGGTCGGTTGTCGATCAGGGCGGACTATTTCCGCACCGACGATGACAGTTTCATCGCGCAAGACAATAACAACGAGCATGGCTGGGCCGGCATGATCGCTTACCTGTTGCCACTCGGCGAAAAGATCGAACTGCGGGCTGAATTGCTCCATATCGAAAGCTCGCGCCCCGGACGCCAGCTTTATGGCGGACTGCCGATGCAGCAAGATCAGACTCAACTGCAAACCTCAGTTCGGATCAGGTTATGAACATCAGGCGGGTTGCCATCTTCCTCCCTGTCGCCGCATTAGCGTTGGCTTTGCCGCAGGCCGCGCAGGCCGCCGATGCCTCAGTGATCCTGACAGACAGTTCGGGCCGGCCGGTTCGCGATGCGGTTGTCATCGCAGATGGTGTGACCGGTCCAGCGCCGCGTCCGCGAAAATTCCGCATCACCCAGCGCGACATGGCGTTTCATCCGTTCGTATTGGTGGTGCCAACCGGCTCGTCGGTCGAATTCGCCAACCTCGATCCCTTTCGGCACCATGTCTATTCATTCTCACGCGGCAACAAATTTGAACTGCGCCTGTTCGGAAAAGGCGAATCGCGCTCGATCTCGTTCAACACTCCCGGGGTTGCCGCAATCGGCTGCAATATCCACGATTCAATGTCGGCTTTTGTCTATGTTGTTTCGACGTCTGCCTTTGGCCAAAGTGATGCCGATGGCCGGGTGGTGCTGCGCGATGTCGGTACGGGCCGCGTCAATCTGCGAATCTGGCACCCGCTGCTGCGCGCACCGGGCAACCAGCTTTCGATCGCGGTCGATACAAACACCAAGCGGCCAATTCCAGTCCAGCTAAAGCTGCGGCAACTCGCTCCGGCCAGCCACTATTAGCATGTTCAGATTCAACTCGCTTCAAGCCCGGATGACCGCCGTCTATTCGGTGATGTGCGGAGCAATCATGGTGCTGGTCGCCATTGCAATCCACCTTGCGATTTCGAACAATGCAGAAATCAAGGTGGCGCAGGAACTGCAAGCGAGTTCCAAGACCATCAACGAATTCTGGTCCATGCGCTCGCGTCAATTGCAGGATTCAGCGGCACCGCTGGCCCGTGACTTTGGCTTTCGGGCTGCGATCAGCAGCGGAGACGATGAGACCGCCAGAACTGCTTTGGCCAACGGCGCTGCGCGGGTCGAGATCGCCAATGCGTTCGTCATCCGTCAGGACGGCGGGTCGGTCTCGATCGACGGAACACTGGACCCCGCGATAGCATCAGACCTTTGGACGAAGCTTGACGAAGGCTGGCAAGGCGGCGCGCTGCGGATCGGCGACAGCACCTATCAAGCGGTAGCAGCACCGATCGAAGCACCCGCACTGGTAGGCTGGCTGATCGTGGCAAAGCCGCTGAATGCTGCTGAGCTCACATCGCTGGGCGAATTATCGGCAATCCCGTTGAAAGCCTCGATTGCCCGCCACGACAACAGTGGAAAATGGGTTTTTGACGGTTCGGCCAGACTGGTCACTCCGCAATTCGAAAAGCTGCTGAACCAGTCGTCGTTTTCGGGAGAGATCGAGTTTCTGGGCGACAATGCAGTTCACTTCAGGCCACTTGGCAAGTCGGCCCAGGGGGTCGATGCTGTGTTGATCCTTGAATATTCTGTCGCTGATGCGCTGGCGCAATACAATTCGCTCAAGATTGCCGTCGCACTGGCGGGCTTGGCAGGTCTGGCAATTATTCTTTTCGCAACCCGGCGCATCGCACGCGGCATGACCAGGCCGATCGCGGCCTTGCAGGATGCAGCTGAACGGCTCGAAAAGGGCGAGCGGATCAATCTGGAAGTCGGGTCTGATGACGAGCTTGGCCGCCTGACCGGAGCTTTCAACGAGATGTCCGCCCAGATTGTCGAGCGCGAACGCGATATAGCCCATATGGCCTTTCACGATGACCTGACCGGCTTGCCGAACCGGGTTATGTTTACCGAACAGCTCGAAATGTCATTGCGCAAGGTGGTGAGTCGCAAGGGCCACCTGGCCGTGCTGTGCCTTGATCTGGACAATTTCAAGATCGTCAACGACACGCTGGGACACGCAGTTGGTGACGCGTTGCTGCAGGAAGTCAGTCGCAGGCTGACCGGGGTCCTGGGTGACCATTTTCTGGCCCGGCAAGGCGGCGACGAGTTTACAATCCTGCTGACCGACGAAGCGGGTCCGCTCAAGCCGGAAACCGTCGCACGGGCAGTGATCGAAGCGATCGGGCAGCCGATCGACCATGCGGGGCAGCCGTTGTTCGTCGGTGCCAGCATCGGCATTGCGATGGCTCCGGATGATAGCCTTGACCCGCAGGACTTGCTCAAACATGCCGATCTTGCGCTCTACAAATCGAAAGAGGCAGGACGCGGGCAGTTCCGGTTTTTCGAATTGACCATGGACGAGCAGGCCCAGGAGCGCCGCAAGCTTGAAATGGCCTTGCGCGTGGCGCTTCAGCAGGGCGAGTTCGAGCTGCATTACCAGCCGCTGTTCGATCTTGAACGAAATGAAATCAGCGGATTTGAGGCCTTGCTCCGCTGGAATCATCCCGAGCGCGGTCAGATTTCGCCGATCGACTTCATCCCGATCGCCGAGGACACCGGATTGATCATTCCGATCGGCGAATGGGTCATCCAGGAAGCCTGCCGGCACGCGCGCGATTGGCCCGACCATATCCGGGTTGCGGTCAATGTATCGACCGTCCAGTTCCGCTCGCCCGGCCTGCAAAGCGTGGTGATCCAGGCCTTGGCCCAAACGGGGATCGAGCCGTCACGGCTTGAAATCGAGATAACCGAATCGATTTTTCTGGAATCGAACGAATCCATCCTGGCAATCCTCCATGGACTGCGCTCGTTTGGCGTTCGCGTTGCGCTTGACGATTTTGGCACGGGTTATTCCTCGCTCAGCTATCTGCGCAGCTTCCCGTTCGACAAGATCAAGATCGATCGCTCGTTCATCATGGAACTGCTGGTCGACAGCAACGCCAGCGCTGTGGTTCATGCCATCGCCGAACTTGCCCGGGCCCTGGGCATGGAGACCACGGCCGAGGGTGTGGAGGAAGCAGGTCAGCTTGAGGCCTTGCGCCTGCACGGTTGCACCAACGTGCAAGGGTACCTGTTCAGCCGCCCGGTCAATGCAACCGATGCCATCGCGATGCTGTCTGAAAGCCCGCAACGAGCTACGGCTTGAGCTAGCCCGTATTCCTGGATCGCCGGGTTGCGAGTCCGGGGTGATCTGGCCATGGCAATGCCGTTCGTCGAACGACCCATTTCCTTTCCGGTCGCACCGGCTAAGCTCCCGGCTATTCTACGAAACCGGGATTTTTAGCCAATGCGCCGCTTCGCACTTGTCTCCTTGCTCGCCATCACATTATCCGCCTGTGCGGCCACGCCCACAGCGCAGATTGCTGCTCTCCCGGCCGCGCCCACAACCAAGCCGGTCGCGCAGCCCGCACCGCTCAGCGAACTGGTTGCCAGGGTCGATATTCCTTACGAGAAGTTCGTCCTTGCCAATGGCCTGACCGTGCTGGTCCACACTGACCGCAAGGCACCGATTGTCGGCGTGACGCTGTATTACCGGGTTGGATCAAAGCACGAGCCCAAGGGCCGCACCGGCTTTGCCCATCTGTTCGAACACCTGATGTTTGGGGGCAGTGAGAATGTCCCCAATTTCGATGTTCCGCTCGAAGGCGCAGGCTCAACGCCGACCAACGGCTCGACCTGGTTTGACCGGACCAATTACGTCGAAACCGTTCCAACCGGCGCGACCGATCTGGCGCTGTTCATGGAAAGCGACCGGATGGGTCATCTGCTCGGTGCGGTCAGCCAGGATAAGCTCGATAAGCAGCGCGGGGTGGTGCAGAACGAAAAGCGGCAGGGCGATAACGAGCCTTATGCGCTCGCCGATTATGCGATCAACGATGGCCTGTTTCCGGTTGGCCACCCCTATCGTCATGCGACCATCGGTTCGATGGCCGATCTCAACGCGGCGAGCCTGTCAGACGTGCGCGGCTGGTTTACCGGCAACTATGCCCCCAACAATGTCGTCCTGGTGCTGTCGGGCGATATCGACACCGCCACGGCGCGGCCGATGGTTGAAAAGTGGTTCGGCGGAATTCCGCGCGGGCCCGATGTCCGCAAGGTTGAGGCCGGGCCGGTCACCCTGACGGCGCCGGTCAATCGCGAGATGACCGATGCCGTGCCGCTGACGCGGGTCTACCGGGTGTGGAGTGGTCCCGGGCTTAACGATCCCGATGCTCCAGCGCTTGATCTGGGGATGAAGGTGCTGGGCGGCCTCGCCTCGTCCAGGCTCGACAATGCCTTGGTCAGGGGCAAGGGGCTGGCCGTTTCGGTCAGCGCTTCGGTCCAGCAGTTTGAGCAAACCAGCCTGCTTACTGTCGAGATGAATATTAAGCCCGGGGTTGACCGGGCCGTGGCCGAAGCTGCGCTCGATGCGGAAGTCGCCAGCCTGCTCAGGGATGGCCCGACCGAGGACGAACTGCGCCGCGCCGCAACCAGTGCGGTTTCGGGGCAAATCTTTGCGATGGAACAGGTCGGCGGCTTTTCCGGCAAAGGTGTGCAACTGGCTGAAGGCGAGCTCTATTCGGGTGATCCGCTTCAGTTCAAAAAAGATCTGGCCCGGATTGCCACACTCAAACCCGCCGATGTCCAGGCCGCGTTGCAGCGCTGGCTCAGCCGCCCGGTCTATGCCCTGACCGTGGTTCCCGGCACCCGCACCGAAAACGGCGACACGATGGGCGGCTGGGGTGATGAAGCGACCAGCAAGGCCCCCAAACCCGATGCCAGGAAGGCTGCGCCAAAGCTTGCCACCGGGCCCACGCGCGCGCTTCCGCCAGTGGCCCCGGTCGGCGATCTCGATTTTCCCAAGGTCGAGCGTGCGACACTCTCCAACGGCATACCGGTCGTGCTGGCCCGGCGACCCGGGGTGCCGACCGTGCTGGTCAACCTGACCTTCGATGCCGGTTATGCCGCCGATTCGCTCGACACTCCCGGTACTCAGCGGCTGCTGCTCGACGTGCTTGACGAAGGCACCACCAGCCGCGATGCGACCCAGATTGCCGAGGATCAGGAGCGGCTGGGCGCGCGAATCGGCACCGGAACCGGGATCGACAGCTCGACCGTCATGCTCGCCGCGCTCTCGCCCAATCTCGCCCCTTCGCTCGATCTGCTGGCCGATGTGGTCCGCAATCCGGCCTTCCGCGAAAGCGATGTCGCCCGTGCCCGCGATCAGCAACTCGCCGGGATCGCGCAATCGAACGCCAGCCCCTCGGCGCTGGCCAACCGCACGATCAATCCGATCCTGTTCGGTCCGGCCCACCCCTATGGCCAGCCGGGCGACGGGCTGGGCGATGCAACCTCGGTCTCGGCACTCTCCCCCGGCACGCTTCGCATCGCCAGAGACAAATGGCTGCGGCCAGACAATGTTGTGATCACCGTGGTGGGCGATGTCTCGATGGAGGTTCTATTGCCAATGCTCGAGGCTTCGTTTGGCGATTGGAAAGCCCCGCTCAGCCCGCGCGCGGTCAAGTCGCTCGATGCCGCGATCCCGGCGCCGCAGCCCCGGATCGTGCTGATCGACCGGCCTGGTTCACCGCAATCTGTGATCGTCGCCGGCCGGGTGCTGCCCTTCACCGGACAGCAGGACGGGATGGAAGCGCTCGACCTTGCCAACGAGGTGCTCGGCAACAACTTCCTCAGCCGCCTCAACCTTGACCTGCGCGAGGACAAGGGCTGGTCATACGGCGTGCGCTCATCGGTTCGCAGCCCCAGGGGGCCGCGCAGTCTGGTCGTGATCGCCCCGGTTCAGAGCGACAAAACCGGCGAATCGATCACCGCGATTCGGGGCCAGATGGCGGGCTTCCCGGGCAAGCGCGGGGTCGATGCAGCCGAATACAACCGCGCCACCGATGGCAACATCCGCGGCCTGCCCAACCGCTATGAAACCAACGGTCAGGTGCTGGGCGCGCTGGTCAGCAACCAGCAACTCGGCCGCCCGGATGACTATCAGGCCACTCTTCCCAGTCGCTATCGCGGGCTTGATGCCAAGGCCCTGGATGCGGCGGCGAAGGCGCACCTCCAGCCCGATGGCCTGGTGTTCATCGTGGTCGGTGACCGCAAGGTGGTGGAGCCGCAATTGAAGGGCCTTGGTCTTCCGATCGAAGTTGTGACCCCGGTTGACTCCGCGCCCAAGCCGGGCGAGTGAATGCGCTACTTACCCAACTGTCAGTGAGGAGAGAGACATGTCTGTTGCCGGAACCTATGAATGCGTGACCAAGACCCCGATGGGTGACCAGAAGAGCGACGTGACGATCGTTGTCGATGGTGACACCTTCAGCGGCACCAACGCCGGCGCGATGGGCAGCATGGACATGGAAAATGGCAAGGTCGATGGCAACAAGCTGACCTGGTCGATGAAGATGACCGTCCCGATGCCGATGACGCTGGAAGGCGAAGCAACCATCGATGGTGACACCATCACCGGCACGGTCAAGGCCGGTGCCTTTGGTTCGTTCCCGCTGAACGGCACCCGCAAAGGCTGATTTTTCGGGCCTGCTGGGCTGGATCAAAGAGGGCGCCGGGGGAAACCCTGGCGCCCTTTTTTACGCTAACAGCGAGATTCACTTCTTCTTGGGTGCCGGCGGTAGTGGAATCGAAAAATCGAATATCTTGGCTGCCATCGCCCCGCTGCCGGCCATTCCGGGGCCGCCGCCAGTGCTGGTCTGGACGAGGAATCCGTATTCACCGCCGACAAGTGACTGATCCGGGCGAACTTCGAACACCCCAGGGCTGATCTCCGTCGCGGTAAAGGGAATGCGGTCCTTATCCATGACCCCGGCCTTTGCCCCACCAATGTTGAACTTACCGACTTTCGCTTCGCGGTGGCCCTTTTTCACATCGAATTTGACAAGGCTGAATTCTGCGGGCGAATTGACTGAGCCGGCATTCCAGACTGCGGAGTTTCCACCCTCCCGCGCTCGGTCGAAATAGAAATAGAATGTCGGGCGGGATATGTCAGAGGTTGTGCGAGCGGACGCTCCTGGCACAACCGACTTGAAGCTCATCGATGCGATACCACCTGTCAGCGCATAGCCCAGGAACCCGCCGGTCTTGGTTTGTGTGCTGGTCGTGGCGTTGATCGGCACCATTTTCGGCTCGGGCAGCCAGCTTGCGAGCAAATAGATTCCACTTGCATGCGGAACCGAGGGATCAGGCGAATCGACCGAGAGTATTGCGTTCTGCTTTGTCGCCTTGCGGCTCGACGCGTCGATCATGGCCGCAATGACCGGGCTTGAAACTCCCGATTTCTTGAGAGCAATCAGCGCATCGGTTGAAACATCATAGTCCGCATCGCTTGCCTTGATTTTTGCAATCACGGCCTCGTCACCAAGGCCAAAGCCTAAAAGCTGGACAACCTTGTCGTTGTTTAGCGTTTCAGCATGCGCCGGCAAAGCCGAACAAGCTGCCAAGAGTGAAGCGGCAAGAATGACACGTCGCATGAAACCCCCAAGTCGTTTGAATGACTTGGACTAAATGCATGGTTCCGTTTCAACTGGCAAGCTTCGCCTTCAACACCTGGTTGACCAGGCCCGGGTTGCCTTTGCCCTGCATCGCTTTCATCGTCTGGCCGACGAAGAACCCGAACAGTGCATCTTTGCCCGCCCTGAATTGCTCTACCTTGTCGGCGTTGGCGGCGAGGACAGCATCGACGGCAGCTTCGATTGCACCGGTGTCGCTGGTCTGCTGGTTGGCGGCGATTTCGGCGGCAAGATCGATGTCGGTGGTGAGGTAGGTCGCGAAGATCTCCTTCGCCTTGCTGCCCGAGATCAGCCCGGAATCGACCGCCGCGACGAGTGCCGTATTGGCCTCCAGCGAGTTCTTCGGAT
The DNA here is from genome assembly GCA_937860195.1 of uncultured Novosphingobium sp. Taxonomy (GTDB): domain Bacteria; phylum Pseudomonadota; class Alphaproteobacteria; order Sphingomonadales; family Sphingomonadaceae; genus Novosphingobium. The sequence goes on along the minus strand of CALMBN010000025.1, from coordinate 246 downwards.
CGCTAGGCGCGACCGAATTGGCATTGAGCACGCCGGGCCGTTCGGACAGGATCCAGTTGGCGGCACGCTTGGCCACCTCGCCTTCGCCTTTGCCGGTTGCCTGGCTGAGCGAGCCGAGGAAGCGTTCGAATTCCTGATAGGTTTCAACTTCCAGCGTCAGCTGCGCCGCGTCGTAGGCTGACAAGCCCAGCGCGGTTTCATAGCGGTGGCGCTTGGCATCGGGCAGTTCGGGCAGGCTTGCGCGGC
>CALMBN010000024.1 GCA_937860195.1 uncultured Novosphingobium sp. | reverse complement strand
GATGAGTATGCGGGCGGGGCCCAAGGGCGGGGATAGGTTTTGGCGGGTTTTTCAGAATTTGGTGAACGAAGTGCTCCGTGGCCGTAGGTTGGGTTAGCGCGGGCAATCAGCGGTGCGATAGCAACCAGCGCTCGATTCGCGCGTAACCCAACGGGTCAGCCGCGGGCCTCCATGTTGGGTTGCGCGCGGCGCGGCTCCGATCCCTGCATCCGGCGGCACCGGCCGCGCTAACCCAACCTACAAGGCTACAAGGCGCCGCGAAGCGATAGGCTTGCGGGGTTTGTGGCGCGCGTTGCCGATGTCGCCGCCCCTCACGAGCTGTGGCCGCCCCTCACCCCAACCCTCTCCCCGTACGCGCGGAAAGGCGCGAGCGGGGAGAGGGGGCGCTGGGGCCGCCGACGGTGCGGCCGGCACAAGGATCGACGGCGGCCTCTGCCGGCTCGCCTGGTCGCGAGGGCCCTGCTTCCGGAGATGCACGCGCGCGCAATCGCGGCTAGGGTCCGGCCATGCCCTTCCACTTCGTCCATACCGCCGACTGGCAGATCGGTCGCGCCTTCGGCACCTTGCCCGCCGACCGCTCGGCGCTGCTGCGCGAGGCCCGGCTCGCTGTCATCGAGCGCATTGCCGAAGCCGCGCGCCAGGCCGGATAGAGCGTCGCCAGAAAGCTAAACCCCAACGCCATCAGGCTAATCGCCAGCACCTCACCCGGATCGGTGCGGCTGGGCAGCTCGGTCAGGAACCGGATCGAGGGGTCCCAAAGATTCTGGCCGGTGACGAACTCGATTCCCCGCACAATCGGCTGGCGGAAAAACAGCACTATGAAACCCAGTGCCAGCCCGCCCAGCGTACCAATCATCCCGATTACGGTTCCGGCGGTCACGAAGATTTTCAGCACCGAGCGACGACTGGCCCCCATCGTCCGCAGAATCGCAATATCGCGGCTCTTTGAGCGGACCAGCATGATCAGCGAGGACAGAATGTTGAATGCTGCCACCAGCACAATGATCGACAGCGCAAAGAACATCGCCACCCGTTCCACCTGCAGGGCTTCGAACAGGCCGGAATTGATCGTCTTCCAGTCTGTAACAGCCAATTGGCCGTCATATTTCTTTCTCAATGGCTCAATCGTTTCGGCGGCGACATCAGGGTCGGTCACCTGCACTTCGATCATCCCGACCGCGTCGCCCATCAGCAGCAGGGTCTGGGCATCCTTCATCGGCATGATCACGAACCGCTCATCGAAGTCATAGACCCCGATCTCGAAAATCGCCGCGACCTGATAGGCGATCTGGCGCGGGACCGTGCCGAACGGGGTCGACTGCCCCTGCGGGTTGATGATCGTGATCGAATCCCCGACCCGCGCGCCGATATTGCTGGCGAGCTGCGATCCGATCGCAATCTTGCCGGCTTCGGGCTGAAGCTCGCCCAGCTGGCCCATCACCACTTTGTCGCTGACCCGCTTGATGTCCTCTGGCGTATTCCCCCGCACGAAAATCGCCTCGACCCGGCCGTTGAAGCTGGCCAGCAGCGGCTGCTCGATCAGCGGCGCGGCACGAACTACGCCAGGGGTGGCGCGGGCATCCTTCAGCACTGCCTGCCAGTTTTCCAGCCGCCCGCCATAGGCCTGAACAATCGCATGGCCATTGAGCCCGACGATCTTGTCAAACAATTCAGCGCGAAACCCGTTCATCACGCTCATCACGATCACCAGCATCGCGACCGAGAGCATGACCACGCCAACCCCGATCCCGGCCACCACCGCGATCACTGCCTCGCCCCGCCCCGGCATCATGTAGCGCTTGGCGATGGTCCATTCGAAGGGGGTGAGCAGCACTGGGCCTCTGGGAGCGGTGTCAGGGAAATGTTCTGGCCGGGTTTAGGCGGCGCTTGGCCCAAGGGCAAGGGCGGGCTACTTCGGCGCGAGCACGAAATCGATCGCGACGGATTCAATGATGTTGCTGGCAAACCAGCTTGGCTGCATGCGGTTGGAGCGATCATCGATCCCGATGAAGAATGTCACAACGTCCTGCAAGTTGATCGAAGGGCGGGCATTGCTGACCCGCGCAATCCGCACAACCTTGTAACCCAGCGCCTCGGCATAGCCCTCCGCCTCGGCCCGAGCCTTGGCAATGGCCTGATCGCGGGCTTTCTTGCGCGCAGCGATCGGATCGCTTTGACTGTAAACCGGGCGGACCAGGCCAGAGGATGCAGCTGCGCTCGCTTGCGCGGAAACTTCTGGAATCAGCGAAAAGTCACTGACTTCGACCAGCAAGGTTTTGCGCACGGTGACCGCCGGAGAAGCAGCGCAGGCGGCGGCATCCATGGCACCTTGCGCGGCGGCACTTAGCCTCTTTGATCTTTTCCTGGCACCAGCATCTCCCACTGCTGCCGCTGCTTCGGCTGCTGCACTGCCTGCGGCGCAGTCTCCTGCTCCAACATCGACAAATTCAATCAGACCGGCTCCGTTGGTATCGCGCTCAGCTGGCCTGACCTTACCTTGATCGATACCAAGCTTGGACAGTCCGTCCATCAGTTCGGCTTCGTTTTTCTGGAGATCGGCCTTGGCACCGGCATCGCTTTCACCGGTTCCAATGACTTCGAGCGGCAAGATGACCCGGTCTGGCGCCGCCTGCACGGTGGCCTCGATATGCAACTCGATCTCGTTTGGCTTGGCCACAGCCGAAGTGGGGGTGATGAACATAGAAAGGGCGGCAAGAACTGCAATCGCTCGGGTTTTCACGGTGGGGCCCTCCATTCGGCTCGAAACAGGCGATTATCGTGTCCTCAGAATTGCCCGGCTGGCAAGCCAATTCGTGTGCATTTCAGTTGCTTGTTGAGTGCAGGCCGCCCCGCCCTTGCCTTCGCCCGGTTTCATCGCCAAAGCACCGCCGACTGGCCGGGCGATTCTGACTATGAA
>CALMBN010000023.1 GCA_937860195.1 uncultured Novosphingobium sp. | reverse complement strand
AGGCCTGCACCACATGGTGTTCGAGGTTTCGGACAACGCGATCGACGAGGCGCTGGCAGGTCACTGCGATCTGGTGCTGATCGAACTCAACCCCGATGGCTCGGTTTCGGTTGAGGATAACGGCCGCGGAATTCCGACCGGCATTCACCAGGAAGAGGGCGTTTCGGCCGCCGAAGTCATCATGACCCAGCTCCACGCGGGCGGGAAGTTTGAGAATACGTCTGACGACAACGCCTATAAGGTTTCCGGCGGGCTCCACGGGGTCGGCGTCTCGGTGGTCAACGCGCTGTCGGAATGGCTCGAGCTGACAATCTGGCGCGATGGCGAAGAGCACTGGATGCGGTTCGAGCATGGCGATGCGGTTGGGCCCCTGGTGGTCAAGGCCCCTGCTCCCGATGGCAAAAAGGGCACCCGCGTGACTTTCTTTGCCAGCAGCGATACCTTCAAGAACGTGCTGGAGTTCGATTTCGAAAAGCTCGAGCACCGCTACCGCGAACTCGCTTTTCTCAATTCCGGCGTGCGGATCCTGCTGCGTGACCGCCGCCATGCCGAGGTCAAGGAGCATGACCTGTTCTATGTCGGTGGAATCGGCGCATTCGTCAGCTATCTTGACCGCAACAAGACCCCGCTGCTGCCCGATCCGATTGCGATCTCGGCCGAACGAGACGGGATCGGGATTGATGTCGCGCTCGAATGGAATGACAGCTATTACGAAAACGTCCTGTGCTTCACCAACAACATTCCGCAGCGCGATGGCGGCACCCACCTCGCCGCGTTCCGTGCTGCGCTGACCCGGACGATCAACAATTACGCCGAGAAATCGGGCATCCTCAAGCGGGAAAAGGTCTCGCTGACCGGCGATGACATGCGCGAGGGGCTGACCGCGATTGTCTCGGTCAAACTGCCTGATCCCAAGTTCTCGTCGCAGACCAAGGACAAGCTGGTCTCGTCGGAAGTCCGCCAACCGCTTGAAAGCCTGATGAGCGACAAGATGAGCGACTGGCTCGAGGAAAACCCGGCCTATGCCAAGGCCGTGATCCAGAAGATCATCGATGCTGCTGCCGCCCGCGAAGCCGCCAAAAAGGCCCGCGAGCTGACCCGCCGCAAAGGTGCGATGGATATCGCCTCGCTTCCCGGCAAACTGGCCGATTGTCAGGAGCGCGATCCGACCAAGTGCGAACTGTTCCTGGTCGAAGGGGATTCGGCCGGCGGCTCGGCCAAGCAGGGCCGCGATCGCAACATTCAGGCGATCCTGCCGCTCAAGGGCAAGATCCTGAATGTCGAGCGGGCGCGGTTTGACCGGATCATTTCATCAAAGGAAGTCGGCACGCTGATCCAGGCGATGGGGACGGGCATACGCGACGAGTTCAACCTCGAAAAGCTGCGCTATCACAAGATCATCATCATGACCGATGCCGATGTTGACGGCGCACACATCCGCACCTTGCTGCTGACCTTTTTCCACCGCCAGATGCCCGAGATCATCCGGAACGGGCACCTGTTTATTGCCCAGCCCCCGCTCTACAAGGTCGCCAAGGGGCGGAGCGAGGTCTACCTCAAAGATGGAGCAGCGCTTGATCGCTATCTGGTTGAGGCCGGTACCGCAGGCCGGGTGCTCGAGACCGCTGGCGGGGCCCGCAGCGGGGCCGAACTGACCGCACTGGTCGAACACGCGATGCGGCTGCGCAGCCTGATGGGCTTTGTGCCCAAGCGCTACAATCCGGCGATCATCGAAGCGCTGGCGATGGCCGGAGTGCTTGATCCCGATAGCACGCGCAGCGCCCGTGAGGCGGCGCTGGATAAGGTCAAGCTGTGGCTTGATGCGGGCGACCTTGAAGCGCGCTGGTCGGCCGAGCTGGTCGAGGACGGCTCGCTGATGGTCAAGCGGCTGTGGCGCGGAGTGACCGATGCCCACCCGATCGAAGCAAGCTTTCTGACCAGTGCCGAGGCCCGCAAACTGGCCCGGCTCGCGGCGGAAAATGTTGAAGTGTATGCCAGCCCGGTGCGGCTGGTCCGGGCCAGCGCGGCTGAGGAGCTGCCGGAGCCGGAGGCAGCCGAGGATGCCGCCGAAGATGATCTGCCGGTGGCACGCCCTTCGGCGGTCAAGGATCAGATCACCCGCCCCAGCGAACTGCTCGAAGTCGTGCTCGCCGCCGGCCGCAAGGGTCTGGCGATTGCCCGCTACAAGGGACTGGGTGAAATGAATGCCGAGCAGCTTTGGGAAACCACGCTTGATCCCGACCACCGGATCCTGCTGCAGGTCAAAGTCGAGGATGCCGACGTCACCGACGAGATCTTCACCCGGCTGATGGGCGACGTGGTCGAACCGCGCCGCGATTTCATTCAGGAAAACGCGCTCAACGTCGCGAATCTGGACGTTTGATCAGGCCGCTCGCAGCCCGCTGACTGCCTTGGCACCGCGATCAGCAGCTGACAGCCCATCGAACACCGCATCGATGATCCGGGCCAGCTTGTCGGTGCTGAGTTTGGGCATGATCAGTTCCATCGTCCCGATGTTGACATAGGCCCCGACCATCTGGTTGATAAGACTCAGTGTTTCGTCGATGGTAAGTCCGGCAAAATTCCCTTCAGCCATCGCCTCGCCGATGATCTCGGACAGATAGTGATCGCCCAGGTCAACGTAAGAGCGGACCAGTTCGAAGTTCTCTTTGCCCAGTTCGACATAGTTGGCGAAGGCAACTGGATCGCGCTCCCACTCGTCGCGCATCCGGGTAAATCGGCGAGCGTAAAATTCGTACATCTTGCGGCGCGGCGGCAGGTCGCTGGCGACCACGTGATCGAATGACTCCGCACGCAGGCGCTGCGCACAAGCTCTCGCCTGCTCGATGCCATCGGCCGTCAATGCACTATCGCGATGGCCCTGGATGCGGCCTTCGCGATTCCATTCGGTTTCCCC
>CALMBN010000022.1 GCA_937860195.1 uncultured Novosphingobium sp. | reverse complement strand
TGATGGACGGGCTGATGAAAAGTGCCTCGATCGCGGTTGGGGCCTATAGCGCGATGTGGGTCCGCTCGGTGTTCGGGGTCGCAATCATGCTGCCGCTGTGGAAGCTGGGCGGCGGGACCTGGCCGGATCGCGACGCGCTGAAACTCCATGCCTTGCGCGGTGCGATCAGCGCCGGGATGGCCACGACATTCTTTTGGGGGCTGGTGCGGATGCCGATGGCCGAGGCAATCGCGCTGTCGTTCATCGCCCCGCTGATCGCGCTCTACCTCGCCGCCGTGATGCTTGGCGAGCAGATCGAGCGGCGCGCCATCACCGGGTCATTGCTGGGCTTTGGCGGGGTGCTCGTGATCGGGGCGGCACGGCTCAATGTCGGCGGGTTCACCCCGGATGCAGTCTGGGGGATCGCGGCGATCCTGGTCTCGGCGGTGCTCTATGCCTTCAACCTGATTTTCCAACGCAAGCAAGCCCAACTGGCCGGCCCGCAAGAGGTCGCGCTGTTCCAGATGGGATTCTCCGGGCTGGTGCTGACGCTGCTCGCACCGTTCCTGCTGGTTCTGCCGGAACTGGGGACGACCTATGAAATCGCCGGTAGCGCCGCGCTCGCCGCTGTCTCGCTGATGCTGCTCAGCTGGGGCTATGGCCGGGCCGAAGCGCAGGCCCTGTTGCCGATCGAATATACCGCCTTCATCTGGGCCGCACTGCTGGGCTGGTGGATGTTTGATGAGACTGTGACCTGGGCAACCGTGGCCGGCGTGGCGCTGATTGTTGCGGGCTGCCTGATCGCGGCAAGAAAGCCAACCGAGCAGACCGCGCTATAATGCCCTTCCCCATTGGGGAGCCGCAGGCGTTGCGCAGCAACAACGGTCGGGTTGGGGGTATGGCGCTAGCGTTGAGCCCCCACCCCCGACCCCTCCCCGCCGGGAAGGGGGAAATTGTTCCCAAAACGGCTCTTGCGGGCCTTGACTACCCACAGATTCGCGCGCATCGGCGGCGCCGACAACTCGCCCCGCTGCGGCGCATCTGCGCAGTTTCCCGGGGCTTCCAGATCAGGAGAACACGCAGCAATGACTCAGGTCGGACAGGACACGCTCGGCACTCGCTCCACGCTCAGCGTGGGGGGCAAGGACTTCGCCTATTACTCGCTGGCCAAGGCCGCCGCGAAACTGGGCGATATTTCCCGCCTGCCGTTCAGCATGAAAGTCCTGCTCGAAAACCTGCTGCGCTTTGAAGATGGCGGCTTCACCGTTGGGGTCAGCGATGTTCAGGCGATTGTCGATTGGCAGAAGAACCCGACCGAGAGCTCCAACGAAATCCAGTACCGCCCTGCCCGCGTGCTGCTGCAGGATTTCACCGGCGTGCCCTGCGTGGTTGACCTTGCCGCGATGCGCGATGCGATTGCCACGCTGGGCGGTGATACCAGCAAGATCAACCCGCTGGTCCCGGTCAATCTGGTGATCGACCACTCGGTAATGGTCGACGAATTCGGCCACCCCAAGGCTTTCGAAGAAAATGTCGAGATCGAATATCAGCGCAATATGGAGCGCTATGACTTCCTGAAGTGGGGTTCCAAGTCACTCAACAATTTCTACGCGGTGCCTCCCGGCACCGGGATCTGCCATCAGGTCAACCTTGAAAACATCGCCCAGACCGTCTGGACCAGCACCGATCAGGACGGCGTCACGGTCGCCTATCCCGATACCTGCGTCGGCACCGACAGCCACACCACCATGATCAACGGTCTGGGCGTGCTCGGCTGGGGCGTCGGCGGGATTGAGGCTGAAGCCGCTATGCTCGGCCAGCCGGTTTCGATGCTGATCCCCGAAGTGGTCGGGTTCAAATTCACCGGCTCCCTGAAGGAGGGGGTCACCGCCACCGATCTGGTGCTGACCGCAACGCAAATGCTCCGAAACCACGGCGTGGTCGGGCGGTTTGTCGAATATTATGGCCCGGGCCTCGCTGGCCTGACTCTGGCTGACCGCGCGACGCTCGCCAACATGGCCCCCGAATATGGCGCAACCTGCGGCTTCTTCGGGATCGACGACAAGACGCTCGATTACCTGCGCCTCACGGGCCGCGAGGAAAGCCAGATCGCGCTGGTCGAAGCTTATGCCCGCAAGCAAGGCTTCTGGATTGATCCGGCGGTTGAGCCGATCTTCTCCTCCACGCTCGAACTCGATCTCGGCACTGTGGTGCCTTCGCTGGCCGGGCCGAAGCGCCCGCAAGACCGTGTCTCGCTGCCCGATGTCGATGACGTGTTCAACAAGGACATGGCCGAAACCTACAAGCGTTCCAACATTCGCGTTCCGGTGGAAGGCAAGGACTTCACGATCGGCGATGGCGACGTGATGATCGCCGCGATCACCAGCTGCACCAACACCAGCAACCCCGGTGTACTGGTCGCCGCCGGTCTCGTCGCCAAAAAGGCAGACGAGCTGGGCCTCAAGCCCAAGCCATGGGTCAAGACCAGCCTCGCCCCCGGATCGCAAGTGGTCACCGACTATCTGGTCAAAGCAGGGCTCCAAAAGCACCTCGACAATATCGGGTTCAATCTGGTCGGCTATGGCTGCACCACCTGCATCGGCAACTCAGGCCCGCTGGCCGAGCCGATCAGCAAGGCGATAGGCGAACACGGCCTCGTCGCCGCCGCCGTGATTTCAGGCAACCGCAACTTTGAAGGCCGCGTTTCGCCGGACGTGCGCGCCAACTTCCTCGCCAGCCCGCCGCTGGTCGTTGCCTATGCGCTGAAAGGCACCGTGATCGAGGATTTCGTCACCACCCCGATCGGTCAGGGCTCGAACGGTCAGAACGTGTTCCTCAAGGACATCTGGCCGAGCAATGCCGAAGTCTATGAAACCATGACCAAATGCGTCGACCGGGCGATGTTCCAGGCCCGCTATGCCGACGTCTACAAGGGCGATCGTCACTGGCAGGCGATCAATGTCACCGGCAGCGAAACCTATCAGTGGCGCGCCGGCAGCACCTATGTCGCCAACCCGCCCTATTTTGAGGGCATGAGCATGACCCCCGCCCCGGTGCAGGACATCGTCGAAGCCAAGCCGCTGCTGGTCTTGGGCGATTCGATCACGACCGATCACATCAGCCCGGCCGGCAATATCAAGGCCGATAGCCCGGCGGGCGAATGGCTGATGCAGCACCAGGTCGCCAAGGCCGATTTCAACAGCTATGGCGCGCGTCGCGGTCACCACGAAGTGATGATGCGCGGCACCTTTGCCAACATCCGGATCAAGAACGAAATGGTCCCAGGCATCGAAGGCGGAATGAGCAAGTATAACGGCGAAGTCATGCCGGTCTACGATGCCGCGATGAAGCACAAGGCCGATGGTACCCCGCTGGTGGTGGTCGCCGGCAAGGAATACGGCACCGGTTCCAGCCGGGACTGGGCCGCC
>CALMBN010000021.1 GCA_937860195.1 uncultured Novosphingobium sp. | reverse complement strand
CGCTTGATCAAGCACAGACGCCCGGCCCCTCCCGCACCGACCTTGCCATGCAGGATATAGGGGCCTGCACAGCCGTCCCGCCTCCCAGCCCGCGACCTAGAAACGCGAATCGAGTGACAAGCGCTTGATTCGCAAGCGAAATCCTATTTCACAAGCCAAAAGAACAAAATAGGAAATAAATAGGAGATCGGGCGCCCTTGCCCTTATTGCCCGCCCTCGCTAAGGCGGCGCTTTAATGACATCGGCACCCCCCTTTCCGCACCGGCATTTGCTCGGGATCGCTGGCTTGCAGCCGCATGAAATCTCCTATCTGCTCGACGAGGCCGAACATTGGGTCACGCACAACCGGCAGGCAGCCAAGCATGATGACCGGTTGCGCGGGCTGACCCAGATCAATGCATTCTTCGAGAATTCGACGCGGACACTGCTCAGCTTCGAGATTGCGGGCAAGCGCCTCGGCGCGGATGTGGTCAACATGCACGCCGCGCAATCGAGCGTGAAGAAGGGCGAGACGCTGATCGATACGGCGATGACGCTCAACGCGATGCACGCCGATGCGATGGTGATCCGCCACGGCAGCTCGGGCGCGGTGCAGCTGATCGCGGACAAGGTCGATTGCCCGGTGCTCAACGCCGGGGACGGCCAGCACGAGCACCCGACCCAGGGCCTGCTCGACGCGCTGACGATCCGCAAGGCCAAGGGCGAGAATTTTGCGGGCCTCAGGATCGTGATCTGCGGCGATATCCTCCACAGCCGGGTCGCGCGTTCCAACATTCATTGCCTGACCACGCTCGGGGCCGAGGTCCGGGTCTGCGCGCCGCCCGCGCTGATGCCGGCCGGGATTGAGGCGATGAAGGTTGCCCCGTTTTACGATTTTGATGCCACACTTGATGGCGCCGACGTGGTGATGATGCTGCGGCTTCAGCAGGAGCGGATGAGCGGCCAGTTCATCCCCTCCCCGCGCGAATACCGCCACCTCTACGGGCTGACGCTGGAACGGCTGGCGCGGGCCAAGGGCGACGCGCTGGTGATGCACCCCGGCCCGATGAACCGCGGGATAGAAATCGACAGCAATGTTGCCGATCTGGCTGGCCGCTCGGCGATTACAACGCAAGTCGAGATGGGGGTGGCAATCAGGATGGCCTGCCTCGACGTGCTGACCCGGCGAACCCGCGGCGTGGAGGGCTGGGCATGAGCGCGCCGCGTCCGCTCAGCATCGTTGGTGGCCAGCTGGTCTTGCCCGGCAGCCGGCCCATCCCGGGGGCATTGCGGGCCAAGGCTGGCTTGATCGTCGCCCTGGGCGGGGCCGATCCGGGGCCGGATGACCTGATTATCGACGCAAAAGGCGCGCTGGTTGCGCCGGGGCTGGTCGATCTGGGGGTCTTCGCGATCGACAAACCCGCCTTCCATTTCGGCGGAATTACCCGCGCAGCGCTGATGCCCGATCAGGGCGTGGTGCTCGATGTTCCGAGCGCAGTTCGGTTCGCTGCGCAATCGGGCAAGCCGGATTTGTGGGTCCACCCGCTGGCCGCCGCGACCCGCGAATTGGCAGGCGCGCACCTGGCTGAGCTGGCACTGATGCGCGATGCCGGGGCCAAAGCGGTGTCGACCGGACGGCGCTGGATCGCCGATTCGGGCACTATGCACCGGCTGCTGTCCTATTGTGCAATGCTGGGTCTGACGGTCATCTCACATGCCGAGGATGGCGGACTGGTGGGTGGTGCGGTCGCCACGGCGGGCGAAATGGCGACCCGGCTCGGCCTGCCCGCTGCCCCGGCTGAGGCCGAGGCGCTGGCAGTTGCGCGCGATATCGCACTGGCCGAACTGACCGGAGCGCGACTGCATTTCCGCCAGGTCACAACAGCTGCCGCGCTGGCGCTGGTCAGGGCCGCAAAGGCGCGTGGGCTCGCGGTAAGCGCCGGGGTCACTCCAGCACATTTCATGCTGTCCGATGTCGCAGTTGGCGATTTCCGGACCTTTACCCGGCTCTCCCCGCCGCTCCGCAGCGAGGCCGACCGGCAAGCGGTGCTGGCGGCGCTGGCCGATGGAACGATCGAGGTCATCTCCTCCGGCCACGATCCGCGCGGGCCCGAGGACAAGCGCCTGCCCTTCGCCGATGCCGAACCGGGGATGGCCGGGGCCGAAACCTTGCTTGCGCTGACACTGGGGCTGGTTCGCGACGAGGTGATCGACCTGACCCGCGCGTTCGAGCTGCTTTCGGCCAATCCGGCAGGGCTGCTGGGGGTCAACGCCGGGCGGCTTGAGGTGGGGGCCGAGGCCGATATCGCGCTGATCGCCCCCGACAAGCCGTGGGTTGTCGATTCAGCCAAGATGGCTGCTGCCGCCGGGAATACACCCTTTGACAAGCAAGGTGTTCAGGGCCGGGTTACTGCCTTGTTCAAGGGTGGCGTTCCGGTCGGCTGAATCGAAAACCCCTTCCCGCTCAACGACGGAAAGGGGCTTGCGATGGGCGTACTGGCCCGCAGTCGAAAAGAGTTACTTCTTGCGTGCAGCCGAAGGGCCAGCGGGTGCGGCCTTGGGCTTGTTCGCTGCCATGACGGGTGCCTTGGCCTTGACCCTTGCGGCGTAGGCCGGGGCATTGGCCGGACGACCGATCGTGGTGTATGCAAAGCACACCCCGCCCCGGTTCTTGACCTTGCTGCAGAGCCCACCAGCACCGCGCCCATCAAGCCCGGTGGCCGCAACCCGCCAGAATTTCTTGCCGCGCACAGTAGCGGGAGTGATTACCATTTTGAAATTGCGCAGTTCCGGATTTCGTCCAGCGTAATAGCCCCAGGCGCGTCGTGCGCCCTGCTCGCTGGAGAATGAACCGAGCTGGACCGCATGGCTGGACCCCTTGCCGTAAACTTGAGCGGCTGCCTGACGGGGCCGCAGGCCCGGGCGGTGAGCGGCGGAAGCAACCCTGGGCGCAGCAGAGGCAGAGCGAGCCGCTGGTCTGGATTTCGGTGCCGCAGCACGTGATGGAAGTGATGTCGGCGCTTCAACCGCGACTGGTGTATCGCTGAAAGTCGAAGCAAAGGTCTGGTCTGGTCCCGGCGGGGCAGCTGAGGCCGTGACCGGCGAATATTGCGCCAGCTGGTCTGAATTCTCGCTAGCTGCGGGAAGCTCACCACCTGAAGCAGCAACCTCAACCGGAGCGCGCAATGCCGCAGTTTCGGCTGCGAGTTGAACCTGCCCGTCGTCGGCATTGAGCGCCAGCGCGGCCGGCATGCCGCTGTCAGCGCGAGCCGGCGCGCCGACCAGTCCGGCCACGCGCAGGCGGCTATCTTCAGGCTTGGCCTTTTGGGCCCAGCTGCTGATCCGTCCATCGATCTGATCGGCAGGAACGTCTTGCGCAGCCATCAATCGGGCTTCGCGCCACCGCCCGTCGAGCGCGAAAGCATAGGCCAGGTTCTGGCGTATTTTCGGAGTATTTTCACCGCCGCGCAGTGCCTCTGAAAGGATTGCGACCCCGCGATTGGTTTCGCCCGCCAAAGCATAAGCCAGGCCGAGATCGGCCGCCGGAATGGCATCGCGCCAATCGTCCAGAATGGCCACCGCTTCACGATCCTTGCCGCTGCCGACCTTGGCGAGCGCGAGGCTGAGCGCTGTTCGCGCTGAATTGTCACCCAGCTTCATTGCATCATCAAAGGATTGCGCCGCGGATTCAAACCGGCCGGCCTTCAGGTAAGCCTGTCCGAGCAACGCCCGATAGCGCGCCTCACGCGGGTTGGCGGCGACCAGCGCTTCGGCCATGTTCACGGCTTTTTCCACCTGCCCCTTTGCCAACGTCTTCTGAACGTCAGCAGCGACCTTGTCAGGCGCGGGCTTGGCAACGACCGCAGTGGCCGAGAAGCCGGCGGTGGTAGCGATCGCGATTGCCGTAACCCCAGCAAGACCCAGGGGGAGGACTGCGAGACGGATGCGATTGGACTTCATGGGAGATCTCCCTTCGAGGAACTTCAGTGACGCTTCTTCGCTGCAAGCGCAGCGAGAACAGCAAGATCGGGGGTTTCGTTCAGCAGGCTGTCGAGCGCGTCCGTGACCAACTGCTGGGCGCTTTTGCCCAGAACCGTGCAGGCCAGCCGCAACTTGAGATGGCGTTCGGCATCGAGCCGCAACGTGAAGGCAGCGCGACGTCCATCGGCGAGCGCCGATTGCCGCTTGTCCGAAACAGTTCGGGCCAGAGCGCGTTGACGACGAACCACTTCGGGAAGCGCTTCTTCGCTATGGAGCGAGATCACCTCACCCATGTCGTTCCAGCCCAAATCGTCGTGCTGGACCGCCAGTGCCGAAGCAGCATTCCGCATCGCAGGCTTGGCCCCGCCTTTGCGGGCCAGCAGCTTTGGGTTCAGCGAAGCAATCGGTTTGTAGTCGCTCATGTCCCCGGCACTCCTCACGATCCGGCGACGCGGCGGCCGAAACCTCCGGCCGGACGATGAACGCCTTGGGCGCTCGAAACGCTGGTGGGTGCTGCAAATACTGTCCGACGAAAGTTCTTTTCCAGCCGGTCAGAGATGTAGTTCCAAAGCGAAGTCACTTCGGCCGCGCTGCGCCCGCCCGGATCGACTTCCATCACCGTCCGGCCATCGATCATCGAAGCGGCAAAGTCAGTACGGTGGTGGAGCGTGATTGGGGCAACCGTCCCGTGCTGCGACAGCGCAACGGCGGCTTCCGAAGTAATTTTGGCTTTTGGGGTGGCCGCGTTGACCACGAAGATCAGCGGCTTGCCGGCGCGCTCGCAAAGATCGACCGTAGCCCCGACAGCGCGCAGATCGTGCGGGCTGGGGCGGGTCGGCACGACAATCAGTTCAGCCACCGCAATCACCGACTGGATCGCCATCGTGATCGCGGGCGGGGTATCAATCACCGCCAGACGAAAGCCCTGCTGACGCAGAACCGCAAGATCCTGTGCGAGCCGCGCAACCGTGGTCTGGGCGAATGCGGGGAATTCATCCTCGCGTTCATTCCACCAATCCGCCAGCGATCCTTGCGGGTCGATGTCGATCAGCACGACAGGGCCTGCGCCGGCGCGCTGGGCCTGCACAGCAAGGTGCCCGGATAGGGTCGTCTTGCCCGATCCGCCCTTCTGCGATGCCAAAGCCAATACTCGCAAAGCCATTCCCCCTCGGAAAAAATCAACAAACCCAAATCGAGTTGCCGTGGGGGATCGCATATCGTTCCTAATTTTAAGTTAACGCGAACCGCGATCTGCGCACGGCCCGACGCGAGCTGAGACGCACAAAACCTTTGCTATCAGGTCATTTACTGTGTCAGTTAAATCAACGGATGCCGCCGGACTGGCAACGCAGCCCCATGCGAGGGCCAAAAGCCTAAGGCCCGGCACGCTGAAACGGGAATTTTCTGATGTCTTGGAAACCAATGATTGCCGCGCTGATCGCCGTTTCGGGGGTCTTTCCAGCAGTTCCAGCTTTGGCCGACACCAAGGTCGGGGTCGATGCCTGGTCCCGCGGCGACTATGCAAAAGCGATCAAGGAATGGCAGGCCGCTGCTGCCAAGGGCGATGCAGATGCGATGTTCAACCTCGGCCAGGCCTATAAACTGGGCAAAGGCGTGCCGCTGGATCTGGACAAAGCCGAAGGGCTGTTCGGACGCGCTGCGGCGATGGGCCATCTGCAAGCGGCAGACAACTTTGGCTTGCTTCTGTTCCAGCGCGGTGAGCGGGCCCGGGCCTTGCCCTATATCATTGCAGCCGCCGATCGCGGCGAACCGCGCGCGCAATATCTGCTGGGCATTGCGCACTTCAACGGAGATCTCGTCACCAAGGACTGGCCGCGCGCCTATGCCCTGCTCAGCCTGGCCCGCCAGCAGGGTCTGGCTCAGGCTGGCCCTGCCTTGAAGCAGATGGATGAATTCATTCCGATCGAGCAACGCCAGCAAGGCGTGGCCCTTGCGGCACAGCTCCAGTCCCAGTCCGACGCAACCCGGGCCCGGCAGATGGCGGCGGTCGATCTTGGATCGCAGGTGCCTGGCCCGCCCGCCGGGCAGACCAGCGGCCCAACGACAGGCGGGGTTGAAAGTGCCCGCCCGCAAGCTCCGGTCGTTGTCACCCCGCGCCCGGCCGTAACCGCACCAAAACCGCCGGTGCCGCGCCCTGCCCCCGCGCCGGTTGCGACTGGCAAATGGCGGGTTCAGTTGGGTGCGTACGGACAGATGTCCAATGCCGATGGCATGTGGAACCGGGTCAAGGGCCGCCCTGAACTGGCTGGACACCCTCGCCTCAACGTCAAGGCCGGGGCCGTGACCAAACTGCAGGCGGGCGGTTTCGCCAGCCAGGCAGCAGCACAGGCCGCCTGCTCCAAGCTGAAGGCTGCCGGGTTCGAATGCGCCGCGGTGGCGGGCTGATCGCAAACTCACGCCTCCGCAGTCTTGATCTGATCCGCGGGATCGCCGTACTGGGCATCCTTGCGGTCAACATCGCAAGCTTTGCCGCGCCGACCTCGTCCAGCTATTCACCCAACCTGCCGTTAGCTGCCAGCAATTTTGACACCTGGGCCTTTGGCTTCACGCTTGTCGTGTTCGAAGGCAAGATGCGCGCGTTGTTCTCGATCCTGTTCGGTGCCAGCCTGCTGCTTTATATCGAGCGCAAGGATCTGTCCGGTCAAGAGGGAGCGCTGCTGCAAATCAGGCGGCTGCTGTGGCTGCTCGTATTTGGGTTCCTTCACTTCGCGCTGCTGTGGGATGGGGACATTCTGTTCCTTTATGCCGCGATCGGATTGGCGGCACTGCTGTTCCGGCATTTGCCGGCCAGGCAGTTACTGACGATTGCGCTCGCAGTATTCAGCCTTTGGCAGGCCAAGGGGATCGTCGACTGGATACCCAGTGCGGTCCGCGAGGCGCGCGTGGCTGCGGGCAATGCCAGTATTGCCGAGCGGATCGAGCACACGCGCTATGTCACCAACAATCGCAAGGCCGACGGCGACGATCTGCAGGCGACGCGTTCCGGCTTTGCTGTCAGCGCATTGAATCGCGTGGTCCTCCACGGCGATACGCCGGTTAGCATGGTTATCTACAACTGGGGCGAAACGCTGGGTTATATTCTGCTGGGCATGGCGCTGCTGAGAAGTGGTTTTTTCGCCGGTGACTGGCCAATCCGGCGCGTTGCGGGAATGGCCGTGGCGGGACTTGCGCTGGGTCTGGTTCCAACTCTGGGCTTCGCCGCTTGGGCTCACCCGCGCGGCTATCCGGAATTGGCGATGCATCTGGCACTGGGTTATGGCCTGAGCGTGCCGCATTTGCTGATGGCTCTGGGCTATGCCGCGCTCCTGGTACTGGCCGCGCCGCGCCTGCTGGCCAGTTGGCTGGGGCAGCGGCTTGAAGCGGCTGGAACGATGGCGTTTTCGAACTACCTCGGCACCACCGTTGTCATGTCCGCAATCTTTAGCGGCTGGGGTCTCGGCCTGTTCGGGCAGTACGGCGCAGCTGGGCAGTGGCTGTTCGTATGGCTCGGCTGGGCACTGCTGCTGGGCTGGAGCCAGCCGTGGCTCGCCCGTTTTCGTCAAGGCCCGCTCGAATGGCTGTGGCGCTGCCTGACCGAGTGGAAGCG
>CALMBN010000020.1 GCA_937860195.1 uncultured Novosphingobium sp. | reverse complement strand
TTGCTCGACCAGCGTCAAGCTGCCTGGTCCGATGTCGCGCGCCGGATCGCGCATGAAATCAAGAACCCGCTGACCCCGATTCAGCTCGCGACTGAGCGGCTCAAGCGGCGCTATACCAAGCAGGTTTCGGCCGACAGCGAGTTGTTCGAGGAACTTACCGGCACGATTATCCGGCAAGTGGGCGAACTGCGCCGAATGGTTGATGAGTTTTCCTCATTCGCACGATTGCCCAAACCCGTGTTTCGCGGCGAAGATCCGGTCGATCTCGCCCGTCAGGCGCTGTTTCTTCAGGAAGTTTCGCGCCCAGAAATCAACTTTGCGTTTGTCGCCGACACCGACCTGGGGATCATCGCCTGTGATCGCCATCAGTTTGGCCAGGCCATGACCAATGTTATCAAGAACGCCGCCGAAGCAATCGAGGCTCGTCAGAAGAACAGTGAAGGCGACTATCGGGGGAGGATAGCAGTCATGCTGAAAGGCACATCCGAAGACGTTATTGTGACGGTTTCCGATAATGGAATCGGCTTGCCGCAAGATCGGGAACGGATTGTTGAGCCTTATGTGACAACCCGCGAAAAGGGGACTGGTCTTGGGCTCGCGATCGTCAAGAAGATCGTCGAGGAGCACGGCGGTGAGATGGGCTTTGCCGCCGGAGAGCCGGACGGGACAGTTGTGACCATGCGGTTCGCGCGCGATCCGCTGTCAGGACAACGCGCTCCTGAAGCGGCCGAGTAGTATGCATTTAAGGTGAATTGAAATGGCCCTGGAAATTCTGATCGTCGACGATGAACGTGACATTCGCGACCTGGTGGCAGGCGTGCTGAGCGACGAGGGCTATACCTGCCGCACGGCTGGCGACAGCACCACAGCGCTCGAAATGATCGATGAACGCCGCCCCAGCCTGGTGCTGCTCGATGTCTGGCTCCACGGCAGTCCGATGGATGGGCTCGAAGTGCTTGATGCGATCAAGGGACGCGAGCCAGAATTGCCGGTGATCATCTTTTCGGGCCATGGCAATATCGACACGGCGGTTTCTGCGATCGGTCGCGGCGCGATGGATTTCATCGAAAAGCCGTTTGAGGCTGAGCGGCTCTTGCTGCTGGTGGCGCGCGCGACGGAGACGGAGCGGCTCCGGCGTGAGAATGCGCGGCTCCGCGAAGGGTTTGTAACCGCTGATGAATTCACCGGCAATTCGGGCGCAATCAACGCGGTGCGGGCGACCTTGAAGCGGGTGTCCAACACGGGAAGCCGATTGCTCATCTCTGGTCCGGCCGGATCAGGAAAAGAGGTTGCTGCTCGGCTGCTCCATTCGTGGAGCCAGCGCGCCGATCATGCCTTTGTCACGGTGAACTCTGCCCGGATTACACCGGAGCGATTTGAACAGGAACTGTTCGGTGAGGAGTCGGACGGAAGGCTGGTCCGGGCCGGACTGCTTGAAATGGCCGATGGCGGCACGCTCTATCTTGATGAAGTGGCAGATATGCCGCTGTCGACCCAAGCCCGAATTCTGCGGGTGCTGACCGAGCAGGCGTTTGTCCGGGTCGGTGGGCACCGCCAGATCAGGGTTGATGTCCGGGTCGTCTCAAGCACCGCGCGCGATCTGGAACAAGAGATCACTGAACGAGGCTTTCGCGAGGATCTGTTCTACCGGCTCAATGTTGTCCCAGTCTGCATCCCCAGCCTGGCCGAGCGCCGCGATGATATTCCAATGCTGGTTGACCACTTTTTCGCGCGTTTTGCGGCCGATCAGGGTGTCGCTCCGCCTGAAGTTGCTGGTGAAGCCATGGCAGCGCTGCAAAGCTATGAGTGGCCCGGGAATGTCCGCCAGCTTCGCAATGTGGTCGAACGCACGATCATCCTGACCCCGCGCGACAAGCTGGCCAGGATCGAGGCTGACATGTTGCCAGGCGAGATCATTTCGGGCCGGATCAGTAGCGACAACGGAATGCCCAGCCTGATGGGCGTGCCGCTGCGCGAAGCGCGGGAAAATTTTGAGCGTGAATATTTGCGGGTCCAGATCAAGCGATTTTCCGGCAATATCTCTCGCACCGCCAGCTTTATCGGGATGGAAAGGTCGGCCTTGCACCGTAAATTGAAGCTTCTCGGCATGGTCGACCGCCGCGTGGGCGAGGAGGAGGATGAAGTTGAAGTGAAGGTTTGATATTCTACATTTACGCGAATCACAGTTCGGATTAAGATCACACCACTCGATACCGGTCGGCTCGTTCGCGCGCTGGCCAGATTGCGGACTGCAGCAGCAGCCGCCAACAAAAAAGGATTTCTACAATGACTGCTCGCACCCTGACCGCGCGTCCTCGTCCCGAAAAACCCGAAAGCGAAGTGACTGAGGCAATCGGGATGGCCCCCGTGCCGATTGCCGGCGGAGTCAAAGGGCAAAACCTGCAAGACCAGTTTCTCAATCTGTTGCGCAAGAACAAGGTCCCGGTCACCATGTTTCTGGTCAAAGGGGTCAAGCTTCAAGGGATTGTGACCTGGTTTGACAATTTTTCGATCCTGCTGCGCCGCGATGGGCAGAGCCAGCTGGTCTACAAGCACGCCGTTTCTACAATCATGCCGAGCCAGCCGGTCGATGCCCGATTGTTCGGCGCAGTCGCTGATGGCCCCAAAAAGATTCGCCTGTTGCAAGATGTGTTCCTGACCAGCGTGCGCAATGCCGAGGTGCAGGTCACGATGTTCCTGGTCAACGGAGTCATGCTGCAAGGCCGCGTCGCGGCGTTCGACTTGTTCTGCATGCTGCTGGAGCGGGAAGGCTATGTTCAGCTCGCTTACAAGCACGCAGTCTCTACCATCCAGCCGCTTGGCCCGGTCGACCTGACCGGCGACGGGCGCTCGGACCTGGTGGTCGGCGAGCCCACCGACTGCAGCCTCGAGGGGCGCTCGGGGGTGTGGGTCGTGCCGGGCGGGCCACCCGGCAGCCGGTGGGTCGAGGACGTGGGGTGGTGGATCGCCGGCGAGGAGGTCCCCCGGTTCGCGGGCTGGTCGCTCGCGACCGGCGACGCGAGCGGCGATGGCGTCCCCGACCTGCTCGTCGGGAACTACGACGACGTCCTGGCGAGCGGGGCGGACCTCGTGTCGGGCCCGA
>CALMBN010000019.1 GCA_937860195.1 uncultured Novosphingobium sp. | reverse complement strand
CGTTCGACCCAGCCCCACGATCCTGGGCCCATCACCAGCTCGGGCCGGGCCTCGCGCCAGAACAGCTCGTCGGCATAGCGGGCTGCATCGTGGGTCAGCAGGTGGATCCGCGATTCAGGCGGCTGGCCGGGCTTTTCGCTCCACTTCCAGGCTGGGCGGCGCGGATCGCCCAGCACCTTCATCAGCTTGGCGGCTTGATGCATCACCGCATCGGGAAGCACGCTGGCCGTAAAGCCCAGCATCGGTGCAGACAGGATTGCACCATGCGGATCAACCTGCTGTTCGGCCATCGCCCGCAGCACCAGATGACCGCCCATCGAATGCCCAGCCAGCATATGCGGCCCGGGCGTTTCCCCGGTCCATTGCTTCCACAGCCCTGCAAGATCTTCCACCCACGTCGCGAAATCGTCGATATGCCCGGTCATCAAATCGCGCCCAAGCCGTCCCGATCCGGCCTGCCCGCGCCAGTCAGCAGCGGTTACCCGCCAGCCAAGCCTGCTCCAATGCGCCAGGGTCTCAAGGTATTTCTCATAGAAATCGCCCCGGCCCGGCAGAAACAGGATCGAGCCTTTGACGCTGTCCTTCGGCTCCGGCCAGTCGATCCGCCGAATCGCGTGTCCATCAGCAGCATACCAGCGGCTCTCGGTTACCCCCGGCGGGATCGACCGGCGATCCCATGCTTGCGATGCGTGGCTAATTTCGCCCTCCTGAGGGTAGTTACTATTTGGTAAGTCCTGCCTCCTAAACAGGCCTCTGAACCAAGGGGCTGTTCCATGCCGGACGTCGAATTCCGTTACCTTTTGCTCGGTGCGTTGGCAATTGCGCTTGTAATTGCTGCTGCCACCGATCTGAAGCGGCGGCAGATCGACAACTGGCTGAATGGCGCGATTGCTCTGGCCGCTCCGCTCTATTGGTGGGCCTCGGGCCTGTCGCTGTGGCCCGACGTGGCTTGGCAGATCGGTGTGGCGCTGGGCGTGTTCGCCGGGTTTGCTCTAATCTTTGCACGCGGCGGAATGGGCGGCGGTGACGTCAAGCTGCTCACCGTGCTGGCGCTCTGGATGCCGCCGCTGGTCTTTTTCTCTGTAGTCTTCCTGACCTCGCTGGTTGGCGGGGCGATGTCGATGATGGCAGGCGTCCGCAACCTCTCGCTTGAGCCCGGCCAGACAATCAAACGCCGCGTGGCGCTGGCCGGATCAGGCCTGTGGGTTGTCGGTTCGTGCTATATCGCCTGGGTGATGAGCGGCGGCACGCCGCTGTCTGCCGCCGCAGTGCTGCCCAAAGCAGCCATTGTCGGCGGCCTGATCGCTCTGTTCGGAATTACCTTCAGCGGCGCGCTGATCGTCTCGCGCAATCAGAAAAGCCGCCTTCCGGTTCCTTATGGCCTGGCCATTTCAACCGGTGGGCTCCTCGTTCTCTTCACTCAGTTTTTACCGCCTGCCCGAACTGTTTTTTCAGCTTCGGGGATCGGTTGACCGGATTTTAACCAGTTTGCCCGAAACAAGATGAACGATTTCGGGATTTTTCTAGGGGGCTTGTCTAGCCATGGATAAGAAGAAGCTGTTGCTGTTGCTTGGTGCACTGATCGTTGCGATCGGTACTGCCATGGCTGCGAGAACTCTCCTGACCGGTGCAGGTGCACCGGAGGCGGAGGCCGCTCAATCGCCGAAGGGCCCCAAGGTGCTGGTTGCCCAGCGCGCCTTGCCGGTTGGCACAATCATCACGGCGGATTCGATCGCCTTTCAGCTCTGGCCCAAGGAAATGGTCCAGGATGCCTATTTCATCGACGGCGAAGCCGACATGAACAAGCTGCTCGGCACTGTCGTCCGTTATCCGATTACAGCTGGCCAGCCGGTCACCCAGGGTGCGCTCGTGTCACCAGGCGACCGCGGCTTCCTCGCGGCGGCGCTTGGCCCCGGCATGCGGGCCGTGACGATCCCCGTCTCAGCCAAGACCGGCGTTGGCGGCTTCGTCTTCCCGGGTGACCATGTCGACCTGATGTTGACCCAGACTGTGGTTGCTCGCGATGAAGGACCGCCGCTCAAGGCGACCGAAACGATCCTGCGCAACGTTCGTGTGCTCGCTACCGACCAATCGACTGAGACGACCGTCGAAGAGGGCAAGACCGTGGTCCGGGCATTCCGCACGGTGACTCTCGAAGTGACACCCAAGATCGCTGAAAAGATCGCGGTTGCCCAAACCATCGGCACGCTCAGCCTGTCGCTGCGCTCGATCGCCGATAACCAGGGCGAGCTTGATCAGGCTATTGCCAGTGGAACAGTCAAGGTGCCAGCTGGTGCGTCCAAGGATCAGGAAGAAAAGCTCCTGTCCGATGCGATGAACCGTCCGATCGACAAAAGTGGAACCTTTGTGACCGGTGGTGATGTGTCGCGCTTTCAACGCCGCACTGCGCCGCGTCAGGAAATGCCGCGCGGCATGCCGCAAGGCTTCACACCACCCGCACCTTCCGCGCCTGCTGCATCGTTCGGTCAGTCATCGCGCTTCGGTGGTTCGGGGTCGGGTCCGACGGTCCGCGTGACCCGCGGCAAGAACACCACCGTGGAACAGGTGGGAGGTAACTGAAATGATCCGCCGCCCTATCCACACCGCCCAACCGTCCTCGACGAAAGGCAAGAATATGAACCGCCTCGCGATCTCCCTGCTGACTGCTGCTTGTGCAGTGGCGCCGTTTACTCTGGTTCCGGTCGGAACCGCCCAGGCCCAGTCGGTCAGCCGTCCGGCCAACGACATCGTGATCTCGATCGGGCGCGGCCAGCTGGTCAGTGTCGGCGGGACCATGACTGACGTGTTCGTTGCCGATGAAAAGATCGCCGATGTCCAGGTCAAGTCGAATCGCCAGCTCTATGTGTTCGGCAAGGCCGGTGGTGAAACCACTGTCTATGCCAGCGATGCTTCGGGCAATGTGATCTGGTCGGCCAACGTCCGGGTCGGTTCGAACATCGACAGTGTCGATCAGATGCTGAACGTCGCGATGCCGGATGCGCAAGTGACGGTTTCAACGATCGGTTCCAACACCTTCCTGCTGACCGGCACCGTTGCTGCGCCTGAAGATGCGGCCGAAGCACAACGCCTGGTCCAGGCCTT
>CALMBN010000018.1 GCA_937860195.1 uncultured Novosphingobium sp. | reverse complement strand
CTGCGGCGCACCTTGGCGGTTCAGGAGACTAGGATGCCGCCGGCAACGCTCTTTATTTATATCCTCAGACAATCGATATTCGCCGTGGCGGCGCGCAACAGACGCGGGCAGCGACGCAACACGTGGCGGCGCTTGCGCCGGCGCCCGGCGGTCCAGCTTGGTGACGAGCACGTACACGAGTGAGGTCATGACGCTCAGCGCGAGGTAGGGCGTGGTGAACCACAGGGTGGCGTAGGCATAGACCAGCCCTGTGTAGAGGGGTGGTCTATGCCAGGCAATGAGGCCGAGCACGGCGTGGTCGGCCGGGAACGGGTCATCGCCGGGACGGATTGCGGCTTTGCCACCTCCAGGGCAGGGGATGAAGTGCATCCGGACGTGGCCTGGGCGAAGCTGCAGTCGCTGGTCGAGGGCGCGCGGCTCGCCTCCGCGCGGCTCTGGCGCTAGTTCCGCCGCCGGTACTCCGGAAAGAACTCCCGCAGCAGGAAGTCCTCCAGCCCGGCGTTGTCCGCCGCCCGCGCCGACAGCGTGACGTCGCGGCCGAGGCGGTTCGATTCCCACAGGAAATCGCCGTCCGCCTGTTCGCGGATGAGCGCGATCATCCGTCGCACCACCGCGAGCTCCATGCTGGGATCCGCGCCGCGCCGGACTTCGATCACCTGGCGCGACTCGCGCTGGATGGCGGTCAGGATGGCCTCGACGCCTACCGCGTGCTCACGGCCGTGGACTCGGCGATCATGGTGATCGACGCGGCCAAGGGGATCGAGCCGCAGACCCGCAAGCTGTTCGAAGTCTGCCGCCTGCGCAATGTGCCGATCATCACTTTCGTCAACAAGGTCGACCGCGAAGGCCGCTCGGTGTTCGAAACGCTCGACGAAGTGGCCGATGCACTGGCGCTCGATGTTTGTCCGATGGCCTGGCCGATTGGCCTTGGCGGTGAGTTCAAGGGCGTGCTCGATTTCGCCACCGGCCTGATCGCCAGGCCCGAAGGCGACAGCCGCGAATTTCTGGGCATGCGCGAAGCCATGACGGCGGACAATGTCCCCACCGATATCGCCGACGAGATTGAACTGGCCCGGGGCGGCTATCCGGCGTTTGATCTCAAGGCCTATCAGAACGGCGATCTGACCCCGGTCTATTTCGGGTCGGCACTCAAGAATTTTGGCGTCGCCGAACTGATCGACGCGATTGCCCAATATGCTCCGCCGCCGCGCCCGCAGCCGAGTGATCAGGGCACGATCCTGCCCGAGAACAAGGAAGTCACCGGGTTCATCTTCAAAGTTCAGGCCAATATGGACCCGATGCACCGTGACCGGATCGCGTTCATGCGGCTGGTTTCGGGCACCTTCAAAAGGGGCATGAAGCTGACCCCTTCGGGCAGCGGCAAGCCGGTCGCGATCCATTCGCCGATCCTGTTTTTTGCGCAGGACCGCGAAATTGCCGACAGCGCCGAGCCGGGCGATATCATCGGCATCCCCAACCATGGCACGCTGCGGGTGGGGGATACGTTGAGCGAGAGCAACAAGGTGCGGTTCGTTGGCCTGCCAAATTTCGCGCCCGAAATCCTGCGACGGGTCCAGCTGAAGGACCCGACCAAGACCAAGCAATTGCGCAAGGCGCTCGACGATCTGTCCGAAGAGGGCGTGATTCAGGTGTTCTACCCGGAAATCGGCGGGCAGTGGATTGTCGGCGTGGTCGGGCAATTGCAGCTTGAAGTCCTGATTTCGCGGCTGGAGGCGGAATACAAGGTTGAGGCGGTGCTCGAAATGGCACCGTTCGAAACCGCCCGCTGGCTCAAAGGGCCTGTGGCGGCACTGGGGCAGTTCGCCGATTTCAACAAATCGAATCTGGCCAAGGACCGCGATGGCGATCCGGTGTTCATGGCGCGCTCGTCTTGGGACGTGAACTATCAGCAGGAGCGCAATCCCGAGCTTGTCTTTTCGGCGACGAAGGAAAGATAAAGAGGGTTCACGCAGAGGCGCGGAGAAGAAAAGAGAGGCGCAGAGGGTTTGCACAGGCGGCAAAGCCGCTCATCGATCTGGCTTCGGCTCAAACCACGACAGCCGAGATAAAGGAGCCTTCGGCTCGAGCGCCTTCTCTGCGCCTCCCTTTCTTCTCTGCGCCCCTGCGCGAACCCCCTTCTGCTTCTTGCCCCACAAGCCACCTCGGCCTAGTCTCGTCCCATGGAATTCACCGACCACCTGACCAATGCCCATGCCGAAATGATCGGCAAGCAGGCGATCTTCTTCACCGCAACGGCGGCCAAAGATGGCCGGATCAACCTCAGTCCCAAGGGGCTGGCCGATACCTTCAAGGTGCTGGGGCCAAACCGCGTCGCCTATCTCGATCTGGGCGGATCGGGGAATGAAACCCATGCGCACCTCGCGGCCGATGGCCGGATCACGATCATGATGTGCAATTTTGAACAGCCTGCGCTGATCCTGCGGATCTATGGCCGGGGCAAGCCGGTGCTGCCGCAGGATGCTGAATGGGCCGAGCTGGCGGCGCAATTCGTGCTGAAACCCGGCACCCGCCAGATCTTCGACATCGCGGTGGAAAGCGTCCAGACCAGCTGCGGCTGGGGCGTGCCGCTCATGCATCTGGACAAGGAGCGCGAGACGCTGCCGAAGTATCACGCGCAGTCCGATCCGGCGAAATGGGCGGAGAAAATGGCGGCCCGGACCACCAGCATCGATGGCCTGCCGACCCGCGCGACTGACCGGTTCATCGCCGGGAGCTGATGCCGCTTACCTTCGCCAGTTACAACATCCACAAGGCTGTCGGGCTTGACCGGCGGCGTGAGCCAGAGCGGATCATGGCGGTGTTGCATGAGATCGATGCCGATGTGGTGGCCTTGCAGGAGGCCGACCGGCGGTTCGGGCGGCGGGAAAGCGTGTTGCCGCGCCAACTGCTCGATGATCTGTCGCACTACCGCGCGGTGCCGCTGGGCCACCGGCCGGATTCGATCGGCTGGCACGGCAACGCCCTGCTGGTAAAGCGCGGGATCACGGTGATTGAAGCCGGAGTAGTGCCACTGCCGACACTGGAGCCGCGCGGGGCTGTGCGGGCCGATCTGCTGATCGCGGGCACGCGGGTCCGGGTCGTGGGGATGCACCTCGATCTGTCGGGCCTGCGCCGCAGGCAGCAAGTCCGTGCGATCCTGGCCCATTGCGAGCGCTGCGGGCCGCCATGCCCGACTGTGCTGATGGGTGATTTCAACGAATGGGCACTCCACGGCGGCAGCTTCGGCGAGCTTCATCCGCCGTGGTTGGTACTCGCTCCGGGCCGCTCGTTCCCTTCGCGGCGGCCGGTGGCCCAGCTCGACCGGATCGTGATTTCGGGGGAGTGGGGATTGGAAGGAGTACATGTCCACCATTCGCCGCTGGCTGCCCGGGCCTCGGATCATTTGCCGGTCTATGCCCGACTGATGCTGCCCAAAAAATAGGCAGGTTGCGTAACGAACAGGCGTTTGACGACTGGTCTACGCAATTGCATTGCGTCCGAATCCCCAAATCCTAACGAATCTTAAGAACTGGCACGGTGCTTGCTGCATATGCGAAGCCGGCGCTGTGCCGGTCATGAGGCAATCAGGGGATCAGGCAGTGAAGTTCATCATCGCCATCATCAAGCCCTTCAAGCTCGACGAAGTCCGCGATGCCCTCGGCACGCTTGGCGTCGCGGGTATGACCGTCACCGAAGTCAAGGGCTTCGGACGGCAAAAGGGCCAGACCGAAATCTACCGCGGGGCGGAATACACCACCAACATGCTGCCGAAGGTCAAGCTGGAGGTCGCGGTCAGCGACGCGCTGGCCCCTCAGGTAGTCGAAACGATCCAGCAAGCCGCCAGCACCGATTCAATCGGCGATGGCAAGGTGTTCGTGCTCGATCTGGCTTCGGCCACCCGCATCCGCACCGGCGAAACCGGGGACACCGCGCTGTGAGCCCCGATCGCCCCAGTGCCAACAGGAGGGAAACGACAATGATCCGCAAGTTTATCGGCGGTCTTGGTGCAATGGGGGCAGGTCTGCTCTCCGCCACGGCCGCATTCGCACAGGAAGCCGCTGCGGCGGGCCCGATCAAGGCCCCTACGGCCGAACAGATGGCCGGAATGGTCGACAAGGGCGACGTTGCCTGGATGCTGACATCTTCGGCACTGGTGCTGATGATGAGTGTGCCGGCGCTGGCGCTGTTCTATGGCGGGCTGGTCCGCACCAAGAACATGCTCAGCGTGCTGATGCAGGTCTTCATGATCGTCAGCATCGCCGCGCTGGTCTGGGTTGGCTGGGGCTATACCATGGCCTTTACCAGCGGCGGCGAAGGCGCACTGGCGCCCTATGTCGGCGGTTTTTCGAAAATGTTCCTCGAAGGTGTCAACGCGACAACCTATGCCGCGACCTTCTCGAACAATGTCTATCTGCCCGAATACGTTTTCGTGATCTTCCAGATGACCTTCGCCTGCATAACGCCGGCGCTGATCGTCGGGGCTTTTGCCGAGCGCGTGAAGTTCTGGCCGCTGATGCTGTTCATGGTGTCGTGGCTGACGATCGTCTATTTCCCGATCGCCCACATGGTATGGTATTGGGCCGGACCAGACTTCCTGGTCGATGCTCCTGCCGACATGGGCCGTCTGTGGGGCATTGGCGCGCTGGACTTTGCAGGCGGCACCGTGGTGCACATCAACGCCGGGATTGCGGGCCTTGTGGGCTGCATCATGATCGGCAAGCGGATTGGCTATGGCAAGGAAGCCACCCCGCCGCATTCGCTGACCATGACCATGATCGGTGCGGCTCTGCTGTGGGTGGGCTGGTTCGGCTTCAACGCCGGGTCCAACCTCGAAGCCAACGGCATTACTGCGGTGGCCTTCATCAACACCTTTGTGGCAACTGCTGCGGCAGCCGTGTCGTGGGCCATAGTTGAGCAGATCCACCATAAGAAGCCTTCGATGCTGGGCGCAGTGACCGGCGCAGTTGCGGGCCTGGTCGCGATCACCCCGGCTTCGGGCTATGCA
>CALMBN010000017.1 GCA_937860195.1 uncultured Novosphingobium sp. | reverse complement strand
ATTCGCCGCTTTGCCCGCTGGCACATCTGGCTGGGTTGGCTGGCGGCGATTCCGCTGGTTTTGTGGACGCTGAGCGGTCTGTTCATGACGCTCCGCCCGATCGACGAAGTGCGCGGCACCGCCTTGCGCGCTGAGGCAGGGCCGCTCGACGCTTCCAGGCTGGTGCTGCCAATCCTGACCTCGCCGGTAAGCAAACTTTCATTGGTCAGCGAGGTCGGCCAGCCGGTCTGGGTCGTTGCTTTTGGTCATCACGATCTGGCACGCTACTCAGCGGCCAATGGTAAGCTGCTCGGGCCGGTCGAAAGGATCGAGGCGCAGCAGCTTGCCGAAGCAGCCTTTGCCGGGGAAGCCAAGCCAACCCAGATTCGCCGCTTTGCCGCCGATCAGGCACCGCTCGATCTGCGCAAGGACCGTCCTTCGTGGCAAGCGACTTTCGCCGATGGAACGCATGTCTATATCGATGCCGATACCGGCGAGGTCCTGGCATTACGGACGCGGTTCTGGCGGGCTTTCGACTTCATGTGGGGTCTGCACATCATGGATCCGATGGGGCGTGAGAATACCAGCCACGTCCTGCTGTGGCTGCTTTCTGGCGTGGCGCTGGTCTCTTGCCTGCTTGGCACAACGCTCTTGTTCCGGCGGCGGCGCAAGCTATCCTGAGATCTGCGTGAGGAGCGACGCGATGAAGCCGAGCCGCCGAGATACCCTGACCGGGCTAGCCGCAGGTGCCGCAAGCCTGATCCTGCCCGGCAAGGCGTGGGCGCAAACAAGCTTCGACGGCGAATACGGCGGCGTGATTGATCTGGGAACGGTGAAGCTGCGGATGCGACTGGTGATCGCCGGGGACGCGGCAACGCTATACAGCCTCGACCAGGGAAACAGCCCGATCCCCGCCAGCAAGATGGAGCGCAAAGACTGGTCGCTGCTGCTCGAATTCGAGGTCATCAAGGCCCGATTCGAAGGGCGACTGAACGGTTCGGTGCTGAGCGGCACGTTCACCCAAGGCCGCCCGATTCCCCTGCGGCTTGAGCGCGGGGTCATTCCGGTTGATCCCAAAGACCTGTCCGGCTTTACGGGCGGCATGATGAGCCAAGTGTTGCTGGGTCAGATCCGCGAGCGGCTTGGCACGCCAGGGATGGCCATAGGCTGGCAACGCAAGAAAGGCGCCGTGCAGCAGCTGTTCACCGGATTGCGGGCTGCCGGGCATCCCGAGCCGCTGCTGCAAGACGATCTGTGGCACATCGGTTCGATCACCAAGTCATTCACGGCCACCCTGTTCGCGCGGATGGTACAGGCCAGGGCAATCCGGTGGGATACGCCCTTGGGCGAGCTGTTGGCCAATACGCCCGAACACTATCGCGCGTTGACCGCATTCGAACTGCTGAGCCATCATGGCGGGCTGCCCGCCAATGCGCCGGTCGGTGATCTGCTCACTTTGCCCCGGTCGGAAAAAAACCCGCGCAGCTCGCGCCGCCGCTTTGCCGATAGTGCCATGGCCCAGCCGCCCGTGGCCAAACCGCAGGCCCGCTTTGCCTACAGCAATGTCGGCTATGTGCTCGCCGCGATCATGCTCGAAAATGCCACCGGCCAGACATGGGAGAAACTGATCCGACGCGAAGTCCTGCGACCGCTGGGTCTGAAATCAGCCGGGTTCGGGCCACCGGGCAGCGTCAAATTGATCGATCAGCCGCGCGGTCATGTCGGCGGAGCATCGGTCCATATGGACAACCCGGTCGCGATGGCTCCGGCCGGCGGGTTGCACATGTCACTGGCCGATTTGCTCAAGTATCTGGCCGCCCACCGCGACAAGCCGAAATACCTTGGCACCGCCCAATGGCAGGAACTCCACACTCCCCGGTTCGGCAGTTCCTATTCTCTGGGCTGGTTCGTCAGAAAGAATGCAGATCTGTGGCACAACGGTTCAAACACCGCGTGGTATGCCGAAGTGATTGTCGAGCCCGCCAGCGGTCTCGTCGCCGCCACTTGCAACAACGACACCGCGCTGATTCCGCGCCCGCGCGTGCTGTTTCCTTCGATCCGCCGGGCGGCAGGAATAGCCCAATGAGCGGCGCGGTCCCGCAGATCCCGGCGATTCTCGATCTGGCCGGAACCGCAGTCTTCGCGCTGTCGGGCGCATTGCTTGCAGCGCGACTCAGGCAGACCTTTGTGACAATGGCCTTCTTTGCGCTGATGACCGGGGTCGGCGGTGGATCGGTCCGCGATCTGCTGATCGGCGCGCCGGTGTTCTGGGTTCGCGATCCGTGGGTTGCGGCGGTGTGCCTAGGCACCGCACTGATCGCCTGGTTTACCCCGCGCCGGTGGTGGGAAGGCGAACTGCTCGACTATGCCGATGCTGCAGGTCTCGCAGTCTATGCCGTGCTCG
Organism: uncultured Novosphingobium sp.; assembly: GCA_937860195.1. GTDB lineage: Bacteria > Pseudomonadota > Alphaproteobacteria > Sphingomonadales > Sphingomonadaceae > Novosphingobium. Next base: position 91 of record CALMBN010000017.1, on the reverse strand, counting down.
GGACTGCCAAGGCGCTGGCCTTCGCCGTCGCGCCGATCCCGGCAGTGGTGATGGGGATCGTCACCGGCTGCGTCGTCGAGCTGATCACCGT
>CALMBN010000016.1 GCA_937860195.1 uncultured Novosphingobium sp. | reverse complement strand
CCCCCCGCGCCCATCGGCAGTCCGATAGGTACCTGCCGCGTGCCATGCCATCCGGATGAAGAACGGGCCATAGTGGCCATAGTCAGCCGGCCACCACGGCTGGCTGTCGGTCATCAGCGCGGTCACATCCGCCTTGAGCGCGGCATAATCCATCTTTTTGAAGGCTTCGGCATAGGAGAAAGCCGATCCCATCGGGTTGGCCGGGCCGTTCTGGGTCAGGATGTCGACCGGGAGCGCTTCGGGCCACCAGTCCTTGTTGGTCCGGCCGAGCAGTGCGCGGACACCGCCGTCGCCGTTGACCGGGCAGCCAGAGATCGGTCCGGTGGGGGCATTCATGGCAATTCTCCTCTGAAGGGGTCGATTCGTTGGTGATAATCTACGCTTCGCGCGCAATCGCAATAAGCGATTAAAACCGGATACTATCCGCCGAAAATCCGATTAATCGGATGGGCTCTGCAAGTTATGGCCGCCGTGCGGTATAGTCGATCCTGATCCGCACCCACGATCCTACCTGCGAAACCCCGCCGACCCGTGGCGGGCGGACCCGGAACTGCCACGCAGCAGCCAGCACGGCACGCTGGATATTCGAACCGCCGGGATATTCATCCAGCCCGACGCAGTCCTCAACCCGGAAGTCGGGTGCGGTCCGGCATGCAATCAAGGCCCAGCCGGGTCCATCGGCGGTCGAGAGATAGCCGCTCAACTCGTCGTCATAGGGTTCGCGATACCACGCAGCGGCATACATCGGCTGGCCATTGGGTGCGGTGCCGACCCGCTTGCTGTCGCCCGGAACCCCCAGATCAGGCGGGCCATAGGTGCCTTTGCCCGCCGGTGCAGCTCCGGGCTGTCTGGGAAGCTTCGAGATATCGAGCGATGACAGATCGTTCCTGGTCATCGGGATCAGTGCAGGACTGGGCTGGGCGGTTGGCTGCGGCACCGGATTTGCCGTTGGCTGCACAGCCTGGACAGGGCGCTCAGCTTGTTATCGCGGGGCTTCTTTGGCGGGAGCAGCCTTGGCTTTCTCCACCTTTTGCTCCGCTTCAGGCGCGATGGTCATGCTGACCACGGTAGCTGGCTTCGGCCTGGGCGGTTCGCGCCCGACTCCGAGCGAGAGGATCGCGAGGAACAGCGCGAGTTCAATCAGCAGTGCAAAGGCAGCACCGGTCAGGCGTCGCCGATCCCGTTCATCGAACCGGGCCAGATTTAAGTGAACATTTCTGCGAACGGACTGAAGCAAGCGGGTATCCTGGACAAGGCATCGCCAGCAGCGACTATCTGCGAAATCAGCCCCGGCGGCCCAATGGCCCGCCAGGCCAGTCAAGACAAGGCCGATCTGCCCAAGGGTTGGCAGCGGCGCTCCCCTCCGCCTATAGGCACTGCACCTCTGCTTATCCCAAGGAACCCGTTGTCGTGTACGCCAGAACCCACGCCCTGATGCAGCGCGGCATCGATTTTCTTGGCACCGAGCATGCTGTGCTGTGCGGCGCGATGAGCTGGGTGTCAGAGCGCAATCTGGTTTCCGCGATCAGCAACGCCGGGGGCTTTGGGGTAATTGCCTGCGGAGCGATGACCCCGGACCTGCTCGACACCGAAATCACTGCGACCAAGGCGCTGACCGGCAAGCCGTTCGGGGTCAACCTGATCACCATGCACCCGATGCTGCTGGATCTGATCGCGGTCTGCGCGAAGCATCAGGTCAGTCATGTCGTGCTGGCCGGCGGCATTCCGCCCAAAGGCAGCGTCGAGGCGATCAAGGCGTTCGGCGGCAAGGTTCTGGTCTTTGCCCCCACGCTGGCGCTGGCGACCCGGCTGTTGCGCAACGGGGCCGATGCCTTGGTGATCGAGGGCAGCGAGGCCGGTGGGCACATCGGCCCGGTCGCGACTTCGGTGCTGGCGCAGGAATTCCTGCCGGCGCTTGCCGAAGAGCACGTGGTGTTCGTCGCAGGCGGGATCGGCCGGGGCGAAATGATCGCGGCCTATCTGGAAATGGGTGCGAGCGGCGTGCAGCTTGGAACCCGGTTTGCCTGCGCGGCCGAGAGCATTGCCCATCCGGATTTCAAGAAGGCCTTTTTCCGCGCCAATGCCCGCGATGCGGTTGCCTCGGTTCAGGTCGATCCGCGGTTACCGGTGATCCCGGTCCGCGCGCTCAAGAACAAGGGCACCGAGGAATTCACTGCCAAGCAAGTCGAAGTCGCCAAGCTGCTTGATGCCGGCAAAGTCGACATGGGCGAGGCGCAGCTTCAGATCGAGCAGTTCTGGGCCGGAGCGCTGCGCCGCGCAGTGATCGACGGCGATGTCGAAAACGGCTCGATCATGGCCGGGCAATCGGTCGGCATGGTGACCGAAGAAGAACCCGTCGCCGCGATCATGGCCGGGCTGATGACCGAAAGTGAAGCCAAGCTGGCGCCGTAAGCTTTCTCAGGCCATTGATTGAGCCGCCGCAAACACCCCGCTGCGACTCGCGGATTTTTGCAAGGTTAATGCAAGAATTGATCGGCAAGTGGGCCTGAAAACCTGTGTCTCATACTAGGACACCACCCTGAATTTTCTACCTGCTTTCAGCTATCACGCTGTAATATATGATAACTTCAAAAATGATATGGTTAAGCAGGGCGCTTACCAAACATGGTTTTCAGCCTTGCCGGGCGCTAGGGCGAGGCGTAATTTGAAGGCTGCAACAGGTTCTCACATTCGGTCGCTCGAAAGAAGGAACCAAGCATTCACGTAACTGGAATGTCAATTCATGCGCTTCTGCGCATAGGGGAGTTTTGTATGTATAGTTCGTCGCTCAAGCCGTTCGTCCTTAACGCCAGCGATCTGGCGTTCATCCTCAAGCAGATCAATTTCCGCCCGCTGTTCGACGCAGCCGGCAATGCGATCGTCAACTGGACCGGTGTCGGTGCCATCTATGATGGGCACGGCAACCAGATCTGGGACGGAACGACCGGCGGCCTGACCGCGCAGCAAGCGCTGGATGCGTACGGACCTTCCTATGCCTCGACCACCTCGTCGCAGGGCCTGCGCGATGTTTCCGGGCTCAACAACAACCTCCACCTCCTCAACGCCGGTTATGGCGCATCCGATCAGGACTTTCTGCGCACCGTTGCTGCGGAATATGACCTCGATGCCCACGGCCACGTGTACTACTCGGGCAGCCCGGCCTACGTATCGGGCACCGACCAGTTCGACGCTCCGGTCTATGGCACCGCCTATTGGGCCAACAAGGTTTACGCCAACGCGTTTGGCGGTGTTGCCGGATTCACGCTGCCGGTCGGCACATCGGTTGATTATGCGATCACCGATGCCAACAACGATCAGGCGATCCAGACCACCGAGCTGAACAACATCGTTGACTACACGCCGCGCATGATCAGCCGCCTGATCACCACGGGCGGGGTCACCTTCCAGCTCGATGTCAACGGTCATATCGACTATTCGAACGGCGTTGCTTCGGTCACCGACTGGGGTCTGCTGCAGACGCTTGGCATCCAGGATGCCCAGGCGCGCTTTGATGGAACCCCCGGCACAATCGAAGTCACCCCCGGTGTCTTCGAGAATGAATACTTCGTCGGCGCCCAGAATCCGGGTGTTTCGCCGACCAACGGCTGGTTCACCATTTTCGGCCAGTTCTTTGACCACGGCCTCGATTTCATCGACAAGGGCGGTCAGGGCAAATCGATCAAGATCACCTTTGCCGCCGACGATCCGCTTTATGGCGAGCTCGGCTCTGATGGCCGTCCGGCGACCTATATCTCGGTTGCTCGCGCCACGGTTGATGGCTTCGATGCCGAAGGCAACCCGACCTATATCAACCACACCGCCCCGCTGATCGACCAGAGCCAGTCTTATGGCAGCCACGCCGCAGTCACCGAACTGCTGCGCGAGTGGGTGATCGATCCGGTCGACGGCGTTTGGAAGCCGGGCATGAACCTGCTCAACGGCATCACGCTCGCCACGCCGTGGCAGAAGTCGGATGGCACGATGACAACGGAAACGCTTCCGTCGCTCAACGAACTGCGCGCCCACATGCTTGAATCGGGCCGGGCCGACCTGACCTGGGACGATATCTTCAACTTCAACGGCTCCGATCAGGCGCTGATCCTTGACATGAACCCGCACTTTGATGGGGCCCACATGCTCAAGGGCGACGTCAATCAGGATGCGGCCGTCAACGCGGCAATCGCCTTCCTTGGCGATCCGCTGAACGGCGCAATCCGCGGTGAATCCGCTCCGGGCGCAGGCGATGGCGACAGCTTCGCCTTGGTCTCGGGCACTCTGACCCTGGTGCTTGGAACAGACCTGGTAGCTGGCCCGAGCACCATTCCGGCTGGCACCTACACTGGCGCCAACGCCATGATGATCTGGGTGAATTTCGCCAACTTTGGCGTGATGAGCACGTCGGCGATCGGTAACACCACCGTTGGTGCGGTTGGCGACGCTGTCGGCACCCTGCTGCTGTCCTCGGTTGGCGATCACTACATCGCCGGTGATGGCCGCGTGAACGAGAACTTCGGTCTCACCACCGTCCACCACGTGTTCCATGAAGAGCACAACTTCCAGATCGAAAACATCAAGGAAACGATCCATCGCGAGGCCGACGCCCGTAACGGCGGCATGGTCGACGGACTCTTCGATGCCGAATACATGAAGGGCTTCCAGAACTGGGATGCTGCTGGTGTTGGCTGGAATGCTGCCACGGGCAACTGGGAAACCGATGACGGCCTTGGCGGCGGCCAGGTTGCCTGGAATCTCGACACGATGTTCAACGCGGCCAAACTGGTCGTGGAAATGGAATATCAGCACGTCGCGATCGATCAATATGCCCGCACGGTTACGCCGGACATCAAGGAATTCGTGGGCTACACCGCCGGCGAAGATCCGACCATCAGCCTCGAATACGCTCAGGCGATCTTCCGCTTTGGCCACTCGCAGCTGCGCGAAACGATCGATACGATCGATCCGGACCACGGCCTGACCGGCAAGATCACCGGCTATGCGCTCAAGCTCGCGTTCCTCAACCCTGAAGAATACGCCAACCTTGGGCCAGCTGCGATCGCATTGGGCATGACCCACCAGCAGGGCAACGAGATCGACGAACTGATCACGCCTGCGCTCAACCAGGGCCTGCTTGGCTTGCCGCTCGATCTGGCCGCGATCAATATCGCCCGCGGCCGTGACGTTGGCCTTCCCGGGCTCAACGAGTTCCGCCAGGCCGTTGGCCTCAGGGCTTATGACGGTTGGGCTGATTTCGGAGCCAACATGGTCCACCCGGACAACCTGGTGAACTTCATCGCTGCCTACACCTTTGACGGCGATGCCGCCAAGGCCCAGTTGCACGTGCGCGATCACCTGTCGCGCTCTCTTGCCTACAGCCAGGCGTTGCGCGACAAGCATCCGACCTATTTTACCGGTTGATCACAAATCCTTCGCCGTGGTTCGACGTACCTTCGCGTCCTTGCGCTTGAGGACTTTCGGGTCGAGCTTGGTGCCGATGCCGGCGCCTTTCGGCACCGTGATCATACCGTTCGAGATCGGCGGCAACCTGTTGCGCCGGCAGCGCGGCGGCCAGCAGGAACGGGCGACGTCGCCAAGTACTCGGACGTCGAAGACTTGGGCGGCGGTTTGGCGCTGCCGTTGGCGTCCT
>CALMBN010000015.1 GCA_937860195.1 uncultured Novosphingobium sp. | reverse complement strand
CGGGCTGCACCAGCCCTTGGTGCTTGAAAATGTGCCCGATCCCGCACCGGGCGCTGGTGAAGTGGTGGTCAGAGTGGCGCGCTGCGGAATTTGCGGCAGCGATTTGCATATGAGCGAGGAGCCGGTGTTCGGCGCGCAGCCCGGCGATGTCTTCGGGCACGAATTCTCGGGTGAAGTGGTTGCGCTGGGCAAAGGAGCGGAAGGCCTTTCGCTGGGCGATCTGGTCTCGGTCATTCCGCTCAAAAGCTGCGGCACCTGCCAGCATTGCCGCAAGGGCGAGGTGCAGTGGTGCGAACAGTTCGGGCTGCAAGGCGGCGGCTATGCCGAATTCGCCCTGACCCGCCCCAATCAGTGCGTCAAATTGCCCAAAAGCGCCAGTCTGGCCGACGGCGCGATTATCGAGCCGTTGGCAGTGGCGCTCCACGGGGTTCGCCTTTCGGGTCTGCGGCGCGGTGACAAGGTGCTGGTGCTGGGGGCCGGACCGATTGGCCTCGCGGTCGCATTCTGGGCCAGACAGCTCGGGGCGGAGCGGGTTGTCGTGCAGGATGTAACCGAATGGCAGCGAACCCGTGCGCTGGAGATGGGGGCCGATGCCTTCATCGCCGATCCGGCCGATCCGGTCGCGGCGAGCGATGCCGCGTTCAAGGGGTCAAAGCCCGACATCGTTTTCGAATGCGTCGGCATTCCCGGTCTGATTGCGCAAGCCGTGCAACAGGTCCGCAATCGCGGGACGATCTTGCTGCTTGGGCTCTGCACCCGGCCCGATACGATCGACAGCTTCGCGATGCTGAGCAAGGAAGTGCGGCTGGTAACCAGCGCATTTTTTACCCGCAGTGACTTTGAAGTGGCGCTCGATGCGCTGGGAGCAGGGGCGGCGGAACCGCGCCTGTTGGTGACCAGCACAATCGGGCTGAATGAAGTGCCCGCGATGTTCGAGACGCTCAAGCAGCGCACCCACCAGTGCAAGGTGCTGATCGCGCCCTGGAAATGAACATGAAAAAAGGGCGGACCTTGCGGCCCGCCCTTTTGTCAGTTTTCTGGGTCGCTACCTTACTTCATCCCCAGCGCCTTATCCTCATGCGCGCGATTGATGACATAGAGCCGGATGTTTTCGGACTGGTCATCGTTCAGCTCTTCCTTCCAGCTGATCATGCCGTTCTGATTGAGCGCGCCGCCGATCACGATCTGGTTCCACATCTTGGGATCACCAAGCGATCCTGCGCGGCGCAGATCGCGCGTTACGCTGCCGCCGATGGCTGCATCGCCGTGGCAGACCCCGCAGAACTGGCCAAAGTTTTTGGCTCCGTCGGCGATCTGCGCTGGACTGCCGGATTTCGCCGGAGGATCAAGCGGAGTGACCGACTTGTCAGCCGGGGGCAGTTTGGCCGTGCCGCCGATCTTGAACACCAGCAACCGCGAGCGGTTGCGGACCGGGCCATAGGGTTCGCCCACCAAACCAGCGGCCAGCGGCCAGGCTCCGCCCCAACCCGCCAACACAGCAACATATTGCTGGCCGCCAACCGTGAAGGTCGAAGCCGGAGCGACGACCCCGGTCTGGGCATCGAAGGACCACAGCTTTTTGCCTGTCGCCGTATCATAGGCGGCAAATTCGCCGGTCATATTGCCCTGGAACAACAGGTTGCCGCCGGTTGCGAGCAGGCCCCCGTTCCATGCGCCGGCAAATTTCACCGTCCAGCGCGCTTTTTTGGCGACCGGATCCCAGGCGATCAGTTCGCCGGTGGTTGCGGCAACGGCTGCGGCCCGGGCGGTGGGATCAGCGGGCATCGCGCCTGCCGCCAGGTCCAGCCCGACATTGAAGCCGTGCTTGTTGGCCTTCCAGTCGGGCTTGTGGATGAACGGGAAGGCCGAATTGATCGCTGGAATGAACACCAGGCCCTGCTTGGGATCATAGGCCATCGGGTGCCAGTTGTGCGCGCCGATCGGGCCAGGTGAGCCCAGCCACATCTTGCCGGTCTTGTAATACCGGCTGTCGGGGTTTTCGATCGGCCGGCCGGTGGCGACATCGAACCCGGTTGCCCAGTTGACCGGAACAAAGTTGTTGGCCGAAATCAGCTTTCCGTCAGCCCGGTCGAGCACGAAGAAGAAGCCGTTCTTCGGCGCTTGCATCAGCACCTTGCGCTTTTGCCCTTCGATCTCAAGATCAGCCAGCATGATGTGCTGGGTCGCGGTATAGTCCCAGGTTTCGCCCGGGGTGGTCTGGAAGTGCCAGACATATTCGCCGGTTTTGGGCCGCAATGCCACGATCGAGGAGAGGTAGAGGTTGTCGCCTTTCCCGTTTGAGCGGAAGTGCTGATTCCACGGCGAGCCGTTGCCGACCCCGACATAAAGGAGATCCAGTTCAGGGTCATAGGCCATGGCATCCCACATGGTGCCGCCGCCGCCCTGCTTCCAGAACTCGCCTTCCCAGGTGCTCTCGGCCTTTTTGAGGTGATCTTCCTTGTTCTTGCCCGGCTCGTCCGGCACCGAATAGAACCGCCACAGTTCCTTGCCGCTGTCGGCATCATAGGCGGTCAGGAAGCCCCGCACGCCCATTTCCGCGCCGCCATTGCCGATAATCACCATGCCATTGATCACGCGCGGCGCGCCGGTGATGGTATAAGGCTTGGACTGGTCAAGCGTGACCTTGCTCCACACTTCCTTGCCGGTCTTGCGATCAAGCGCGACCAGCCGCCCATCGAGCGTGCCGAGAAACAGCTTGTCACCCCATGCCGCCATGCCGCGGTTGACGACATCGCAGCAGGCCGCAACCGCGCGTTCGCCGGGCACCTTGGGATCATACTCCCATTCCAGCTTGCCGGTCAGTGCGTCATAGGCCTTGGCCTTTGACCAGGCGGTGGTGATGTAGATCTTGCCGTCGATCGCCAGCGGGGTTGCTTCCTGCCCGCGTGCCGTATCGAGATCGGCCGACCAGGCCAGGCCCAGATCCTTGATGTTGGACTGGTTGATCTGGTCAAGCGGGCTGAACCGCTGTTCGTCATAGGTCCGGCCATAGCTGACCCATTCATTGGGATCGGCCTTGATGATCCGCGCGGCGTTGACCGCACCAGGCAGCTCGGAACTCGGCTGCTGTTTGCAGGCAGCCAATGGCAATACCATGGCCATCATCAGGGCGATCCAACGCATATGCATCCCTCTCCTTGTGTCCGCTGTTGCGCGGATCAGTTTACCATCCGCTCCGAGCCGCCCCAATAGGGCAGACGCAGCGCCTTCTTGTCCATCTTGCCCGCTGCGGTGCGCGGAATCGAGTCAATAAATGCAACCGACTTGGGGGCCTTGACCCCGCCGAGTCTTGATTTGGTATGAGCGATGATCGCGGCCTCGTCGACCCCGTCTGCCACGACAACCGCGTGGACCTGTTCGCCCCATTTGTCGTGCGGGATTCCGAACACACAGCATTCGCGGACTTCGGCCAGTTCGGTGATCGCCGCTTCGACCTCGGTCGTGAAGACGTTGAAGCCGCCGGTCACCACCATGTCCTTCTTGCGGTCGACGATGTAGAGGTAGCCGTCCGCATCAAACTTGCCGACATCGCCGGTGTGATGCCAGCCGAACTTGCGGACTTCTGCGGTTTCTTCGGGCTTTTCGAAGTAGGAATGCGAAACCAGCACACCGCGCGCACAGATCTCGCCGCTTTCACCCAAGGGAGCATGGTTGCCATCATCGTCGAGCAGTGCAACCTTGATCGAGCGGGTTACCTTGCCGCAGCTGGCGAGCTTTTCGGGGGCCTCGTAGGCAAACCGCGCGACATCCTCGGGCGGAAACCACGCGACGATCATCGGGCATTCGACCTGGCCATAGCTTTGGCACATGCACGGCCCGAACACCTCAACCGCCTGCCGCAGCTTTTCTGGCGAACAGGGCGAGCCGACCAGGATAAAGATCTTGAGGCTCGAATAGTCGTGACGGCCAATCTCGGGTGATGCCAGCAGCTGATACAGCGCGGTCGGCGGCAGATACATGTGGGTGATCTGGTAGTCGGCAATCGCGCTGAGCACGCCCTCCGCATCGAAACCGGGCAGGATCACCTGGGTTGCACCGAGACTGAGGGTTGAAAGCGCGATCGGTCCGGCGGCATGGGTGATTGGCGCGGAGACCAGCGCGACCGGATTGTCGGTGCGTCCGCCCATCGCATCGGCGGCAGTCTCGATCATCGTGCCCCAGCCGAGGTTGGTGACATTGGCACCCTTGCTGGGGCCAGTCGTCCCGCCGGTCGGGAAAATTCCGACAAGATCCATCATGTTGCCGAACGCATCGCATTCCGGCTCGATGAAATCCTTCGCGGCGACCCCGGCGACAAACTGATCGAGGCTGGGATCGATGCCGCAAGCCTGATCGAGGCAAACGAAGTTCGTGAGTGTGGGGCAAAGCGCGCGCAGTTGTGCCACTTCGTCAGCCTTCGACGAATGATAGAACAACCACTGGCAGCGGACATAGTTGATGTAGCCGGCATTGGCATCGATCGCATTGCGGGTGTTGACCGGGATCCACTTGCCGTTGGCGCGCCACATTGCGAGCAGCACGACCAGCAGCATGCCATCGTTGGGACCATAGAGCCCGAGCAGGTCCTGACTTTGAAAGCCTCCGCGCTGAAGCGCCGCCGCGATCTGCTCGGTCAGGGCCTTAACCTCGGCAAAGGTCAGCTTGAGGCCGGATGCCGTGTCGACAATCGCAAGCCGGTCCGGATTGCGGTCGTGTCCGCGGTCGAAGTAGTCGATTGAGCGCATGGCCTATCCCCAGCGGTTGATTTCGGGGCCGGGAGCCCACTGGTTCTCCGGGTCCGCCACAGTTGCGCGGGCCAGTGCAGCCTGCACTGCAGGGTGTGCTTTGGTGCGCGCCAGCCAGCCTGCTGCATGCTCCTTGCCGTCCCACAGGCCCGGTTCGAGAGCGCCCGCTCCGGCAAGCCAGCCATAGGTTTCAAAATCGGCAATGGTCAGATCGCCCATCAGCCAGTTGCGGCCATCGGCGAGCTGTGCATCGACCAAGGCAGCTGCATCGCGCAGTTTAGCCACGCTGTCTTCGATCGGGCCATCGGCAAAGTCGCTTGCGGCCACCGCGACCCAGCGAGATCGAAGGTCTTCACTGGCGATTGTCTCAAGCAGGCACCCGAAGGCGGCCTGATCCATGGCCGCCAATCTGGGCGTGGCGCTCGACCCGCACCCCAGAAACGCGGCGGCAGGCGCGCAGCGTTCGGTCATCCGGCGGCACCACATCAGCATTTGCCAGTGGGCGTAGGCATCTTTGGGCTGGAGCGTGCCGGCCCCGGTTTCATCGAGGAACTGGGCGATGAAAACGCTTTCTGTCATCGCCTCACCATCGACAACCAGAACCGGGCCTTCGCCTTCAACTCCCATGTCGCGGGCCAAAGGCTCGGTGATGCCGGGGAGGGTGTGACGTTCGCCCGCCAACAGGTCAATTGTGCGGCATTCCGCTTTCACGCCGCTTTCGGCCAGTGCCGCCAGAACCGCAAGGCTGGGCCCGTTGGGTTCGCCGTGGTACAGGATCATGCCCATGTCAGCGCACTCCACTCGCTATGCCTTCGGACTCGTTGCGCGGCGGGATGTAATCCTGTTCAAGGATCTCGACCCGGCTGGCCATCGGGGTGCGGCCCAGCTTCCAGCATTCGCGGGTGGCCGGTCGGCGATAGATCGCGCGCAGCCAGCGCATGATGTTCGGAGTGAGATCGTCGTTCGCGAGGTGAGGTTGCGACAGCGGCATTGCATAGGCCAGGTTGAAGCCGTTGACATCGGCCAGACTGTAGCAGTCACTCGCCAGCCATTCGCGCTTGGCCAGTTCCGCCTCCAGCATCTGGATGCCCAGGCCGATCCGTCGTCCGCTTTCGGACATCTCGGCCTCGCTGAACAGCCCGAACACTGCCTTGCGCCAGGCCAGCTGGCGTTCTGGCAGCGGGATTTGCGCAATCTGTGCCTCGATCTTGTCCTGCCCGTGGGCTTTCAGTGCGTTGGGGCCGACGAAGAACTTCCACCCGAACATCGAAAAGCTCGGGCCAAGCCACTGATCCATGAACTTCATCCACCAGCGGATCCGCCAGTGATCCTGCGGATTGCCGGGCATCAGGTTTGGCCCGTCGAACGCGGCGTTGACGTATTCCATGATCGCGGTCGATTCGACCAGGATGCGGGTCCCGTGGGTCATCGCGGGAATTGTCCCCTGCGGGTTGATCGCAAGGTATTCGGGCTTGTGCTGGTCGAAGTTCAGCATGTCGATGTAGTGCGATGTAAAGGACACGCCCTTTTCCATCAGCGCCAGCATCGGCTTGCCCGAATTGGCGTTGGGCTCCCAGTGATAGAGCGTAACCGCGGCCATAGCCGTTCCTCTCCGGTTTGTATGTCTTACTTACTAAAACCCGGACGGGGGAGGTCAAGCCTTCTTTCCTGCCCCTTGGGGCACGTCAGCGTGGCTTCATGCTCCACCGGACCAGCGTGGTGCCATAGCGCGGCGAACCGCTGATCCGCAAACCTTGCCGGGCCAGTTCCTGGCGCAGATCAACCATATCGCTACGCCGGGTCAGCGCCTCAACAGTCAAGCCCTCGGGCAAGTCATTGCGCAAGACCGCAAAGCGCGTCTCGTGAGCTTCTGCCAGATCAATGGCATGAGTGGCCGGCATGGTCCGGGCGAAGGCCAGTGATTGGGGCAGTCGGCTGTCATAGATCACCAGCCGCTGTGCGCCCAGTGCCGCCGCGCTGATCGGCAACGCACCAGCAGCGCCAGCCACGGCTGCGCCTTTCAGCAGGCCCCGGCGGGTCACCGCGCTCATTTCGCTTTCCCAAGATAAGCCGCCACTGAATCCAGTTCGGCATCGGTGATATCGACCTTGGTCTGCGGCGGCATCGCGTTCTTGCCGGTGCGGACCACCTGTTTGACATAATCCGGGGTCAGGTCGGTGCGGTTGGTCAGCATGCCTTTGTCAGGGGTTTCGCCGGCCAGCAGCCGCTGCTTGGTCAGCAGGTTGGTGCCCATTCCGCCAGCCAGGTGGCAGGCCCCGCACTGATGCTCGAACACCGCCTTGCCATCACGGCCCGCAGCCAGCCGGTTTCCTGAGGGTTGCTCGGCGCGCAGCTGATAGGGCGGGATTGGCGGCGGGCCGTCCTTGGGCGCTTCGGCCTGCTTGGCGGCGGGGGCTTGGGCACCTTGCTGGTTGCAGGCGGCCAGCGCCAACAGCGGCAGGATCAGGACAAGGCGCTTCATGCCCGGCCCTCCTTTGCCAGGTCGCGGTAAACAGCGGGCCAGACACCTTGCTTGCCCGGTGCGAGAATCCCGTTGGGATCGATCGCGTCCTTGAGCGTCTCGTTGAGCCGCCGC
>CALMBN010000014.1 GCA_937860195.1 uncultured Novosphingobium sp. | reverse complement strand
GGATGTTGGTCCCCCGGTCGGCCATCGCGCGGAACATCGTTGCGGCGACCCCGGCGTGGCTTTTCATGCCGACACCAACAACGCTGATCTTGGCAACTTTGCCATCGGTGATGATCCGGTTGAAGCCGATCGCCTCTTTCTGCGATTCGAGCAGGGTCTGCGCGCGCAGCAGATCGGCGCCGGGGACGGTAAAAGTCACGTCCGTTTCGCCTTTGTCGCGGCCGACGTTCTGGATGATCATATCGACGTTGATGTTCGCGGCGGCAAGCGGGCCGAAGATCGTTGCAACCGCGCCTGGCCGGTCGGGCACGCGGGTGAGGATCACTTTGGCTTCGTTCTTGTCAGCGGCGATGCCGGTGATCAGCTGGCTTTCCATGTCCAAGTCCTCTTGCAATTTGGCCAATTCGTCGTCGCTGACGATCAGAGTGCCGGGAATCTCATCGGCCGGAGTGGCATCATCATCGATGAAGCTGGAGAGGACCTGCACGCGCACGCCTTCTTTCATCGCCAGACTGACCGAGCGGGTCTGAAGCACCTTCGAGCCGACTGACGCGAGCTCGAGCATTTCCTCGTAGGTGACATATTTTAACTTGCGGGCCTTGGCGACGATTCGGGGGTCGGTGGTATAGACCCCGTCGACATCGGTGTAGATATCGCAGCGATCGGCCTTGATTGCAGCCGCCACCGCCACCGCCGACGTGTCCGAACCGCCCCGACCCAGCGTGGTAATCCGGTTATCGTCAGACAGGCCCTGAAAGCCCGGAATCACCGCGATTTCGCCGGCGGCCATGCTGGCGAGCAGGCCATCGCTTTCAATGATGCCAATCCGGGCTTTGGCATGGGCATCGTCGGTATGGATTGGCATTTGCCAGCCAAGCCACGAGCGCGCCTGACAGCCGAGCGCCTGCAAAGTCATCGCCAGTAGCCCTGCCGTGACCTGCTCGCCGCTTGCCACCACAACGTCATATTCCGCGGGATCAAAGAGCGGATTCGCCTCGCGGCAGAACCCCACCAGCCGGTCGGTTTCGCCAGCCATTGCCGACACCACCACGGCAACTTGATGCCCGGCGGCCTGCTGGCGGCGCACGATATTCGCCACCCGGCGGATCCGCTCAGACCCGGCCATCGAAGTGCCGCCGAATTTCATCACGATCCGGGCCACGCCAATCGCACCTTTCCGCAAAAATCTTGCCTTCAGAACCCCTCGCCCTGCAGCGGGCGTCCTGTTAGATAGGCCCTATGGCTAATGCAAGTTCAACAGCGACAATCCGCCCTGACGAGGCTGCCCATTTCGGCCAGCTGGCAGCTGACTGGTGGGATCCGAAAGGCTCGTCGGCGATGCTGCACAAGCTCAACCCGGTGCGGCTGGGCTTCTTGCGGACGGCGATCGATGCGCATTGGGCAACGGATTTGCGCGGCGTGCGGCCATTGGCGGGCAAGCGGGCGCTCGATGTGGGCTGCGGGGCGGGGCTGCTGTGCGAGCCGTTGGCGCGGTTGGGCGCAATGGTTACCGGGGTTGACGCAGCCCGGGAAAACATTGCCGTTGCCAAAGCGCACGCGACGGGAGGAGGACTGGCGATCGACTATCGCTGCGGCGATGTTGGAAGGCTTGGTCTGAAAAACTTCGATCTGGTCACCTCGATGGAAGTGATCGAACACGTCGCCGACAAGCCTGCATTCCTTGCCGCACTGGCCGGAGCGCTCGCCCATGGTGGGCTGATGGTGCTTTCCACTCCCAATCGCACCCCCGCTTCAAAACTGCTGCTGGTCGAAGCTGCCGAGCGGATCGGCATGGTCCCGCGCGGCACGCACCACTGGGATGACTTTGTCACGCCGGAAGAACTGGCGGAATTGCTGAAGGGCCTTGGCCTTAAAATGGGCGCGCCGCGCGGCATCGGCTGGTCGCCCAGCAAAGGCCTGCACCTGTCTGCGGAACTGACGCTCAACTACATTGTGACCGTCACTTCGGCGTGATTGCAAACAGAACCCAGGCCAGGCCGGTCGCAACCGCGAACAGGATCCACGACCAGTAAATGCTATGCCCGTCGATGTAATAGTGCTGAATCGCCAGCCAACCACCGCGCGAGCCACCTTTGCCGATCAGCGCGCTGACCACAAAGGTCAGCAATCCGCCTGGGATCAGGGCCTTGAAAAAGTCCATCATGCATCTCCCTTTGGGTTTGGTGCAGGAAACCGCCGAATGCCGTCTAGGTCAAGCTCGCAATGATGTTGCGGACTTGCACCTCGCGTGTCGTCCAGTTGCCGCGGACATGCTCGAACGGAACACCGGCACGGATCAGCATGGCTTCGGCAATCGCGGCAAACCGCGCGCGGTCTGCGAGGCTGCCAAACATGCGGGTGCCGTCTTCGATCCACGGCAGGTCAGGATCGAACAACAGATAGAGGTCTGCTTTGGGGTAGGCGAGCAGTTTTCCTGGAATCTCGCCGAACAGCATCTCGGCCCAGGCGGCGGTCATCAATGCATCGGTGTCGAGAATCAGCAGCGGCGGGTTGGCAGCAAGAGCAGCTTCGACCCGCGATTCGTGCCCTTCGGCAATCGCCAGAAGATCGGCCATCGTGAATTCAGTGCCGTGCTGCTCGGCATAGTCCCGGCCATATTCCGGCACCCACGGCCAGCCGAGCTTTGCGGCCAGTACCGATTTTCCGGTGCTCTCCGCCCCGTGGAAACAGATCCGGATCATGCCCAAATCTTGGTCAATTCAACGCGCTGCCGCCGTTCGACCTCGATCCATTCCTTGAGCCCGATCAGGCTCATCACCAGCATTCCGCCATAGAGTCCGGCGGTGGGGTAGAGCCCGCGGTTAATGTAGAGCAATGCCGCAGCGACATCGATTACGATCCACACGATCCAGTTTTCGATCCGGCGGTAACCCAGCAGAATTTGCGCTGCAACACTCGCCCCGGCAATCGCGCTGTCGGCAAAGGGCAGAGCGGCGTTGGTGTAGCGGTGCATCAACCAGCCCAGATTGAGGCTGATCGCAGCGGTTACCATCAGCCAGACGGTCCGGCTGGTCCAGTCAAGCCAGCGAACTGGCACTCTGCTTTCGTCGCTGCCCGCATCAGCTGCATTGCGCCAAAGGGTCCAGCCCCAGATATTTGCGAGGATGAAGAAAACCTGCAGCCCGCTCTCGGCATAAAGCCGACTTTCGAAGAAGATGAAGACGTAAAGCGAGACGGATGCAATCGCGAATGCGAAGTTCCATTGCGAACGGAAGATCAGCAGCGCGATGTTGATCAGGCCGAGTCCGGCTGCGACCCATTCGAGTATCCCCAGCATTTCGGGATCGAAGATCATGCCAGCGCCGCCTCCCATTCGTCGGGCTTGAACCCGACCAGCAGACCGCCGGAATGCTCCAGCACCGGGCGCTTGATGCACGAAGGATTTGCCGCCATTAGCGCCACCGCCTTGGCCTGATTTAGATCGGCCTTGTCGGCATCGGGCAGCTTCTTGAACGTTGTCCCCGCGCGGTTGAGCACCTTCTCCCAGCCTGCCGCCGTGCACCACGCGGCCAGGTTGGCTGGATCAGCCCCAGCCTTTTTGTAGTCATGAAAGGCGAAGACTTGCCCCCGCGCTTCGAGCCAGTTCCGGGCCTTTTTGACCGTGTCGCAATTGGGGATGCCATAGAGCGTAAGACTCACCCTTTCGGCCTCTCATAGCTGCGCACCTTTGGGTTGGTGCAGGAATAGAGCGTGTAGCTATCGTAGTATTCACTGCGCCCGCGGGCCTGAACCACTGCGTGTTCGGGATGGCGGCCCCAGGCCTTGGCGGCTGCCTCGCTGTCCCATTCGGAAATCGCGACCACCTCGCCATCCTCGGCGACAAAGCCCTTGATCGAACAGAAACCAGGCTGCGCGGCGGCCAGTTCCTCCATCCGGGCGTTATCAGCCTGATAGGCTGCGGTGTCCATATCGGCGCGTTTGCGGTTTCGGAAGATGGTCAGATACATGGACCGCATCCTAAACCGGATATGGACAGCGGTGCAATCTGCCGCCAAAGCCAAATCATGTCCGTCAACACCTTCGGTCGCTTGCTGCGTTTCACCACCTGGGGCGAAAGCCATGGGCCGGCGCTTGGCGCGGTGGTCGATGGCTGCCCGCCGGGGCTGGAGATCAACGAAGGCGTGATCCAGCCGT
>CALMBN010000013.1 GCA_937860195.1 uncultured Novosphingobium sp. | reverse complement strand
GCACCCCGAGATCGAGGAGTTCCTCGAAATCCGCAAACCCTCGGGCGATTTCAACCGCAAGGCGCTCAACCTGCACCACGGCGTGCTGCTGACCGACGATTTCATGGAAGCGGTGCGCGATGGTGCCGAGTTCCACTTGCGTTCGCCCAAGGACGGCTCGATCCGCAGCACGATCGATGCCCGCAGCCTGTTCCAGAAGCTGGTCGAAACCCGGCTGGCAACTGGTGAGCCTTACATCGTCTTTTCCGACACCGTGAACCGGATGATGCCCAAGCATCACCGCGATCTGGGGCTGAAGGTTTCAACCTCCAACCTCTGCTCGGAAATTACGCTCCCGACCGGAGTTGACCATCTCGGCAATGATCGCACCGCGGTCTGCTGCCTTTCCAGTCTCAATCTGGAAACCTGGGAAGAATGGCACGCCGAAGAAAACTTCGTCGAAGACGTGCTGCGGTTCCTCGACAACGTCCTGCAGGATTATATCGACCGCGCGCCCAAGGAAATGGACCGGGCCCGGTATTCGGCAATGCGCGAACGCTCGGTCGGGATGGGGGTGATGGGCTTCCACTCGTTCCTCCAGAAAAAGGGCATCGCTTTCGAAGGGGCAATGGCCAAGGCCTGGAACCTCAAGATGTTCAAGCAGATCGCCGCGAAAGCGGACGAAGCGAGCCTGATGCTGGCGCAAGAACGCGGGGCCTGCCCCGATGCCGCCGACATGGGTGTGATGCAGCGCTTTTCGTGCAAAATGGCAATCGCGCCGACCGCCTCGATCAGCATCATCTGCGGCGGCACCTCGGCCTGCATCGAGCCGATCCCGGCCAATATCTATACCCACAAGACCCTGTCGGGCAGCTTCGTGGTCAAGAACCCCTACCTCGAACGGTTGCTGGCCGCGAAGAGCAAGGATTCGACCAACGTCTGGAACACGATTCTCGAACACGGCGGCTCGGTTCAGCACCTCGACTTCCTCAGCCAGGAAGAAAAGGACGTGTTCAAGACCAGCTTCGAAATCGATCAGCGCTGGCTGCTCGAATTCGCCGCCGATCGCACCCCGTTCATCGATCAGGCGCAGAGCCTCAACCTCTACATCCCCGCCGATGTCGAAAAGTGGGACCTGATGCAACTGCACCTGCAGGCCTGGGAAAAGGGCATCAAGAGCCTCTATTACCTGCGGTCCAAGTCGATCCAGCGCGCCGGGTTTGCCGGCGGGGTAGAGGCAGACAATACCGCCGAAGCCCCCAAGATCGAACTCAGCGCCGCCGAGCAGACCGATTACGAGGAATGCCTGAGCTGCCAGTGATAGTCACCGTGTGCACAGGCCAGGGATGATCTCAAATGGCATATAAAGACACCTTTCAGGGCAACACTGGCTGCGGCGTCATCGGCGTTGTCCTGGGCCTTGTGCTGTTGGCCGGCATGTTGATAGGCTGGCCGCAGTACCGCGTCTATCAGCAGCGGCTGGCGGGCGAAGCGGCGCTGGCCGAGGCGCAAAGCTCGCGCCAGGTCGCGATCCTTGAGGCGCGCGCCAAGAAGGAAAGCGCCGTCAGCCTGGCCGAGGCAGAGGTGATCCGCGCCGAGGGAGCGGCCAGGGCCAACAAAATCCTGCAGGATTCGCTCGGCGGACCAGAGGGCTATCTGCGCTATCTGCAGATTCAGGCGCTGGAAGATACCAAGGCGCAGATGATCTATGTCCCCACCGAAGCCGGCCTGCCGGTGACCGAAGCGCAGCGGCTGGGCCAATGAGCGCGGGCGATGTCGTTGTGATGGGATTGAACGCCGCGCTGCTGTTAGGCGGGCTATTCATGTTGATATTCGGAGCCAAGCTGGCGCGGCAACGTGCGATCAAGCGCGGCGATGTCGATGAAGATGGCGATCCGGTATTCGAAGCCGGCAAATCACCAGCCGATCAGCAGTACCTTCCGCTGATTCCAATCGCGATCGGTGCCTACGGATTGGTCCGCTCGGCAATTTCAGCTGGCCTGCTGTGACGCACGAGACTGCTCTTGGTGCCGGTTGCCAAAGCCAAGCGGCTTGGACAGTGATCCCAACATCCGTTACAATTGGCGACCAATTGCCACTTGCCTTCGCGCAAGGGAACAGCTTGTGCCGGAAGGCAATTCAATCCCAGGGAGTTCAAGACAATGCGCAAGTGGCATCGCTGGATCAGCGTGTTTTTCGGAGTGTTCATGCTGTGGATCGCGGCGACCGGCGTGCTCAGCCAGGTCGGGGTGCTGGTCAACAACGGTGGGTTCGAGGACGAGGCGATGGAGCGCGCGGAACCGGTGGTTCCCGCTGGCTTCGTCTGCCCCGAAACGATGATGTGCCGGCCCAAGCCGCCCGAGGCCGAGGGCAATTGGGATGTCGGTCTGTTGCATCACCTGCACTCGGGCGAAGTGCTTGGGCCGGTGGGCGTGGTGATTTCGATCCTCAGCGGGCTGTCACTGCTGTTCTTCGCCGTGTCGGGCCTGTGGATGTACATCCAGATGTGGCGCATCCGCAGCAGCAGGTCGCTCAAACCGGGCTGGTTCTGGAAGTAGGTCCAGAACCGAAGAGGGGTTCACGCAAAGGCGCAAAGGCGCAAAGAGGGTGCTGCGCGCCGCAGGCTACTTCTTCAATTCCCGCCACTAGGCTTGAACACCCTTTTGTTTCGAAAGCGGCTTCGCCGCGAGCGGAACCTCTTGGTGCCTTTGCGCCTTTGCGTGAACCAACTTTCCTGTTCCAACCTATCCCCGGCCCACAGCCCGCCGCGCGTTCTGCCGCGCGGGGGTTTTGTGCTATGTCCGCCTTTCGCCCATCGGAGTCGTAAACATGTCCCTGCTCGAAGCCCGCAGCACCTACAAGCCGTTCGAATATCCGTGGGCTTATGACTTCTGGAAGCGCCAGCAGCAGGTCCACTGGATGCCCGAAGAGGTTCCTTTGGGCGAGGATTGCCGCGACTGGGCGCAAAAGCTGTCCGAGCATGAGAAGAACCTGCTGACGCAGATCTTCCGGTTCTTCACCCAGGCCGATATCGATGTGCAGAACTGCTATCATGAGCAGTACGGCCGGGTGTTCAAGCCGACCGAAGTGAAGATGATGCTGGCCGCGTTCAGCAATATGGAAACGGTCCACATCGCCGCCTACAGCCACCTGCTCGACACCATCGGGATGCCCGAAAGCGAATACGGGATGTTCCTCGAATACGAGGAAATGCGCGCCAAGCACGATTACCTCGCCCAGTTCGGGGTCGATTCCGACGAGGATATCGCCCGCACCCTGGCGATGTTCGGCGGCTTTACCGAAGGGCTACAGCTGTTCGCCAGCTTTGCCATGCTGATGAACTTCCCGCGCTTCAACAAGATGAAGGGCATGGGCCAGATCGTCA
>CALMBN010000012.1 GCA_937860195.1 uncultured Novosphingobium sp. | reverse complement strand
GGTCTCGATGCTCTCGCCCAAGACTGCCGAACTGCGTTGGTACGCCGACCACGCCGCGTGCGCGCTCCGCTTCGGTCAGGTCGCTCATCCGGTGCCATGCACCACGGATCTTGAACGAACCGATCGGTTGCAGGCTCTCGGCCTTGCACCAGATCGTCGCGCCATCGACCTGCACTTCAAGCAGGGGTGTTTTCGGCAGCAATTCAGCTATCTTGGCGGCGGCGCGGAGGACACCTTCACGGGTGGGAGTCCGTAGAGAAGCACTGGGCATTTGTTGTGCGGTCATGAAACAATCCTATATGCGCGGGCTTTCGCGGCAAGGAGATTCGAGCAGTGAGCAAAGTTCTGGTGATTGGCGCGGGCGGGGTAAGCTCGGTTTGCGTCCACAAAATGGCAATGAACGCGCAGATTTTCAGCGAGATCCACCTCGCCAGCCGGACTCGTTCAAAGTGCGATGCGATTGCTGCATCGGTGTTGGAACGCACCGGGCAGACGGTATCGACCTATGAGATCGACGCTGAGGAAGTGCCCGCGCTGACCAATCTGATCCGCCAGATAGCCCCCGAACTGGTGGTCAATCTGGCGCTGCCCTACCAGGATCTGCCGATCATGGACGCCTGCCTCGCGGCGGGCGTGAACTACCTCGACACCGCCAACTATGAGCCAAAGGATCAGGCCAAGTTCGAATATTCCTGGCAGTGGGCCTATCAGGACCGCTTCAAGGAAGCGGGGCTGATGGCACTCCTCGGCTCCGGTTTTGATCCGGGGGTCACCAGCGTGTTCGCGATGTGGCTCAAGAAGCACAAGCTGAGGACTATCCGCCAGCTCGATATTCTCGATTGCAACGGCGGCGATCACGGGCAGGCTTTTGCCACCAACTTCAACCCGGAAATCAACATCCGCGAAGTGACCGCGGCGGCTCGGCATTGGGAGAACGGACAGTTCATTGAAAGCCCGGCCTTGTCGCACAAGGTCGCGTTCGACTTCGAAGCTGTCGGCCCCAAGAATATGTACAAGATGTACCATGAGGAGCTGGAAAGCCTCGCCAAATTCATCCCGGAGCTGGAACGCGCCCGGTTCTGGATGACCTTTGGCGATGCCTATATCCAGCACCTGACCGTGCTGAAGAACGTCGGCATGATCGGAATCGAGCCGGTGATGTATCAGGGGCGCGAAATCGTGCCGTTGCAGTTCCTCGCATCCGTGCTGCCCAAGCCCGAAACGCTGGGCGCGACCACCAAGGGCAAGACCAACATCGGCGATATTGCGACCGGCGAAGCACTCGATGGGTCGGGGACAAAGACCTTCTACATCTACCAGATCTGCGACCATGAAGAGGCCTATGCCGAAACCGGCAACCAGGCGATCAGCTATACCACCGGCGTCCCCGCAATGATCGGCGCAGCGATGATGCTGACCGGCGCGTGGAAAGGTGAGGGCGTGTTCAACATGGAGCAGCTCGATCCCGATCCGTTCATGGAAATGCTGAACGCGCATGGGCTGCCGTGGCAGGTCAAGGAACTGGGCGGGCCGGTGGCGTTCTAGAACAAGGCGGTTCGCGCAGAGACGCAGAGGAAGCAGAGATCGCAGAGAGGCTTCGGGCATGAAGATAGATGAAGTCAGCGCGATCGTGGTCGATGAAGCTATTGGGATTCACCGCGAGTTCGGTCCGGGTTTGTTTGAATCCGTCTATAAAAGTGTGCTCGCCGGTCGGTTGGAATCGCGGGGCTTGGCGGTTGACCGGCAGGTTGCAATTCAGGCCGTCTTCGACGGGCAACACTTCGATGCCGCATTCAAAATCGACATTCTTGTCGAAGATGCGCTCATACTCGAAATCAAAGCGGTCGATCAGCTGACAAAGGCTCATGCCAAACAGCTGCTGACCTATCTGCGCATAATGAAGCAGCCCGTAGGGCTGCTTCTGAACTTCAATGGCGCAACAATGAAGGAAGGGATCAGGAGGATGGTCAATGACTACCAGCCCGACTAACTCTCTGCGTTCTTTGCTTCCTCTGCGCCTCTGCGCGAACCGCCTTCTTAGAGGATAGAAATGGAAACCAGAGCCGGCGATCCTGGGGCTTTTGCCCAGTTTGACCTGTCCCGCGTCGATAGCCCCAGCTTCGTGGTTGATGCCGCGCGGCTGCGGGAGAATTTGGCGATTCTGGCCGATGTCCGCGACCGGGCGGGGATCAAGCTGCTCTCGGCGCTCAAGGCGTTTTCGATGTGGTCGACCGCGCCGATCATCGGGGAATACCTCGACGGGGTCTGCACTTCTGGCTTATGGGAGGCCCGGCTGGCGAGCGAGTTCTACGACGGCGAAATCGCCACCTATTGTGCGGCCTACAAGCCTGAAGATCTCGACGAAATCCTGCGGCTGTCGGACCATGTGATCTTCAATTCGCCCCAGCAGATCATCCGTTGCAGCGCGATCATCGAAGCGGCGCGGGCGCGGGGCGAATCGTTTGATATTGGCCTGCGGATCAACCCCTTGCATGCAGAAGGTGAAGTGCCGCGGTATGACCCTTGCGCGCCACATTCGCGGCTGGGTTTTCCGATCGACCAGTTGACCGAAGAGCACATGGAACTGGTTGACGGGATCCATATGCACACGCTGTGCGAGCAGGATTTCGAGCCGCTGGCCCGGACCTGGGACGTTGCGTTCGATTACCTCGAACCGTTTTTCGGCCAGTTCAAGTGGCTCAATCTGGGCGGCGGGCACCACATCACCCGCAGCGATTATCAGCGTGATGAGTTGGTCCAGTTCCTGCTCGATCTGAAGGAAGACACCGGCGCAGAGGTTTACCTTGAGCCGGGCGAGGCGGTGGCACTGGATGCCGGGATACTGGTCGGCACCGTGCTCGATATCGGGCTCAACGGCATGCCGGTGGCGATAACCGATGTGTCCGCGACCTGCCATATGCCCGATGTGATCGAGGCGCCCTACCGCCCTGCGATGCTGGGCGAACTGCCGCAGCTTGATCCGCAAGTGGATGAAGGCGCGGGCGGGGCAGTGCGGCTGGGCGGGTCATCGTGCCTGGCCGGAGACGTGATCGGCGATTATCGCTTTGCGACCGGCCCGCAGGTCGGCCAGCGCTTCGCCTTCCTGGATCAGGCGCACTATTCGATGGTCAAGACCACCACCTTCAACGGCGTGCCGCTGCCCTCGATCTGGCTGTGGGACAGCGAGAGCGGCGTTTTGGAATGCGTGAAACGGTTTGGCTATGAAGATTTCCGTGACCGGCTGAGTTAGGATTTGGTCACGCGAAGACGCTAAGGCGGAGTGCGTCTAATCTGACCCAATATCCGTCTGTGCTGAGCGTGTCGAAGCACTGTCCTTTTCTTCGTGCCGCAGCGCACAACTGCTT
>CALMBN010000011.1 GCA_937860195.1 uncultured Novosphingobium sp. | reverse complement strand
GGCAGGGCCCACTGTGCAATCATTCTTAGTCTGACTGGCTGCCAGCGCAGCGGCTGATTGCGCGTGCTTGCCTAGCTGCTGTTCCAGTCGCCTCTTACCGAAAGGAGCGGCACGAACACCTCAAAAACCAAGCTCTTCCACGTTACGAAACGTCGATTGCAACGGTAAAGTGCAAGCGTTCCGCTCCCCTTCCCGCTTCATGACCCCACGGGCAGAATGCTCCGAGCCAGGCAGATGTCAGCGCCTGCCGTCAAAAGTCGTGAACGATTATGGGAGGTATCCATCTTGCGAGTTTTCGACCGTCGCGCGCGGATTGCGATTGCCGGGTGCCTGATGACCCAGGTACTGGTCGCACCGGCATACGCCCAGGACACTTCCCGCGCCGCGCCGTCCACAGACGGGCTGGACGATTCCAACCAGATCGTGGTTTTCGGTCGCGGTGAACTGAAGATCGGAACAGCCCAGTCCGCCAGCGAAGGAACGATCAGCGGATCCGACCTCTTGGTGCGCCCACTACTGCGCACCGCTGAACTGCTGGAGGCAGTACCCGGCATGGTCGCCGCCCAGCATTCAGGCAGCGGCAAGGCCAACCAGTACTTCTTGCGCGGCTTCAATCTCGATCACGGATCGGACTTCACCACCTATATCGACGGCGTGCAGATGAACTTCCGCACCCACGGCCATGGGCAAGGCTATCTCGATCTCAACGGTCTCATCCCCGAAATCATCATCCGCGAAGATTTTCGAAAGGGACCTTACCGTGCCGATGGCGGCGATTTCGCTTTGGCTGGTGCGGCTTACATGTCGACGATCAAGCAATTCGACCGCCCCTGGGTTTCGGCTGAAGCCGGCTCCTATGGCCACCGCCGCCTTGCAATAGGCGGCACGATCGGAAGCCCCGACGACGGCGCGCTGACCGCCGTCGCCGAATTCCGGGTGTACGATGGACCGTGGCAGCAGGGCGAACGCCTTCGCCATTACGCCGGCTTTCTCAAATACGCGAGGCAGACCGGGATCGGCGATCTTGAATTGACGCTCCACGGTTACCGCGGCAGCTGGCAACCAACCGAACAGATACCCGAACGGATCGTCGGTTCTGCGAGCTGCCCCGATGTGTTCTGCTCGCCCGATCCGACCGCGATCGGTGAAACGACGCGCCTGATCGCCAATGCCGGCCTTTCTGGTGATGGCTGGCGCGTCAACGCCTATGCCCAGTATTACAACTGGAACATGTACTCGAATCCGGAATATTACGATGCCGCGGGGAACAGCGCGCAGATCCGTCAGATCGACAAGCGGCGCGTCTATGGCCTGACCGCGGAAAGGCAGTTCAAGTTGGGCGAGACCCTTGAGCTGCGGCTGGGAACCGAGAATCGCCTCGATGACATCGACGAGGTTGGCGTGCTGCACACCGATGCGCGGACGCTCGTGGCCTCGCAGGGGCTTTATGCGGTCGACGAGGCTTCGATTGCACTTTACGGATCGGCATCCTGGCGTCCGATTGAGAGCCTCCGCCTAACCGGCGGCTTGCGGGGCGACTGGTATCACTATGCTGTTCGCGCACACGATCCGGAGGCGGCGATGCTGGGCGAGGGATCGGGCAGCGCCGCGATCTTCTCGCCCAGGATCCAGGCCGCTTACCGGATCGGAGAGCATTTCGAGTTTTATGCATCGTGGGGCCGTGGCTTTCATTCCAACGACGTGCGCGGCGCGGTGACGGTCACCCCGGTGCCGGTACTGGTCCCAGGCACCGGCAAGGAGCTCGGCGGGCGGGTCCAGTTCGGCAGCTTCAGCTTCACCGCGACCTATTGGTGGCTGGGCCTTGGCAGCGAGCTCAAGTTCATAGGCGATTCAAACGCGGTTGAGCCAACCAGCGCCAGCAACCGGCATGGCTACGAGCTGGTCGCCTTCTGGCGCCCGTTGCCGTGGCTGGCGATCGACGCCAACTTCACCGCCAGCCATGCCCGCTACGCCAATGGCGACTACATCCCCAACGCCTTCGAGAACGCAGCCTCGGCTGGAATTTCGGCGGTCGATGGGCCGTGGGAAGCCAGCGTGCGTCTGCGCCACCTCGGGCCCTACCCGCTGATCGAGGACAACTCGCAGCGCAACAAGGGCAGCACGGTGTTCAACGCCCGCGCGGCCCGGCGGCTCGGCGCGGTTCAGGTCTATGGCGAAGTGCTGAACGTCTTCAACAGCCGGGACAAGGACATTGCCTATTGGTACCAGTCCTTCGTCCCCAGCTTTGACTCGGTGCCGGTCGAAGGCCGGCTCAGCCGGGTTGTCGAGCCGCGCACGCTGCGGATCGGGATGAAGATCAACTTCTGATCGGTAATTGGCGTGGCATCCGGTCGGGCAAGGTCAGTCCCCGCCTGACCGGACCGTTCAGTGCAGCGGCGGCACGGGGATATTTGCGGCGGGTGCCGATCCCCCGCGCGCAGTGGTCGCTGGAGC
>CALMBN010000010.1 GCA_937860195.1 uncultured Novosphingobium sp. | reverse complement strand
CGCGAACGTCGAGCACCCCATATAATGATGGATCGGCTTGCCCTTGATCGAGAACCGGCTGGTCCCGTCGGGCATCAGCCCCTTGCCTTGGGTCGCGCGAATCGCGGTGCAGAGGTTGCTCTTGCCGGACAGGCAGGTTTTGCACTGGCCACATTCTGGGGTGTAGAGCGGGATCACGTGATCGCCCGGCTTGACGCTGGTTACGCCTGCGCCGACTTCGCGCACGATCCCTGCGCCTTCGTGGCCGAGCACGGAAGGGAAGATCCCCTCGCTGTCGAATCCGTCGAGCGTATAGGCATCGGTGTGGCAGATCCCGGTCGCCATGATTTCGACCAGCACTTCGCCGGCCTTGGGGCCCTCCAGATCAAGCTCGACGATCTCAAGCGGCTGCTTGGCAGCAAAGGCAACGGCGGCGCGGGTCTTCATGTCGTCAGGCTCCTCTCCGGCGTAGCGGATTTTGTATGCAGCGCTTACTAAGCCGGACAGGCCAAGGTCAACGGCAAAGCGCGCGCCTTCGTGCCGCCAAGCGCTGCGCTTGGCAAGGGCTGGCAGACCAGCTAGCCCAAGTGAATGAAAGCCCTGCGCGATCCCGATTGCCTGCTCGCCGATGGCCTCAGCGCGATTCGCGCGCAGTTCCAGGTACCAGCGGGCTTTGTGCCAGCGGTTGAAGCGGCAGCGCTGGCTGCGGCGCGGAGGGCACCAGGCGAGCATGCGGACCGCACGGCCATGCCTTTCATCACGCTTGATCCGGCCAGTTCGACCGATCTCGATCAGGCCTTCTGGGTCGAACCGGCTGGCGGTGATCTGCTGCTCCATTACGCGATCGCCGATGTCGCGTGGTTTGTGGCGGACGGCGATCCGCTTGATACCGAAGCCTGGCAGCGCGGCGAAACGACTTACTTGCCCGATGCCAAGGCCGGGCTCTATCCGCGCGTCCTGGCCGAAGGGGCAGCCAGCCTGCTCCCCGATGGTCCGCGCCCGGCAGTGGTCTTCACCAGCCGGATCGACCCGGCCGGGAAGGCAGTGCTGCAAGGGGTAGAGCGGGCAGTGATCCGCAGCCGGGCCAAGCTGGCCTATGATAGCGTGCGTGATGATGAACTGCCGGCCGGGTTTGCCGAGCTTGCTCGCCGGATCGCCGCCGCCGATGATGCCCGCGGCGCGGCGCGGGTCGATCCGCCGGAGCAAGAAGTGGAGCGCGAGGCGACTGGCCACTTCACCTTGCGGCTGCGTCCTTTGTCGGTGGCGGAGCGAAGCAATGCGGCCCTGTCCCTCGCCACGAACTTGGCGGTGGCCGATATGCTGCTGGCCAACCGGACTGGCCTGTTCCGGGTCATGGCCGAGCCTGACGAGTATGCCCAAAACCGGCTGCGCCACACCGCACAGGCTTTCGGGCTGAACTGGCCCAAACAGGCGACGCTCGAACAGTTTGAGCGTTTGCTCGATTCCGCTGATCCGCGCGAGGCAGCGTTCATGCTGGCGATCCGGCGGGCAGGAAGCGGGGCGGGGTATGAGCCCTATCAGCCCGGCGCTGTCCCTTGGCACGCGGCGATGGCTGCAACCTATTGCCATATGACCGCGCCCTTGCGCCGGCTGGCCGATCGCTATGTCATCCGGGCTGCACTGGCAGTAGCGAACGGGCAGCCCGTGCCGCCCGAAGTCGAAGCCGCGTTCCAACGGCTCGGTCCGGTGATGGGCAAGGCACAGGCCCGGAGCAGCCAGATCGAACGTGCGGTGATCGATCTGGCCGAAGCTGCGATGTTGGCCGGACGCGAGGGTGAGGATTTTGCGGCGGTGGTGACCGATCTGGGCGAGACTGGCGCGCGGATTCAGCTCTGCGATTTGCCGGTGGTCGCGCGCACCGTCGCACGGCGGGTCCAACCGGGCGACCGGATTGTCGTCCGGCTGGAAAGCGCCGATCCCGTGAATCGGACGGTCAGTTTTGCACGGCTTTCCTGAATCGGGTTGCGCGCCCGCGCCTGCTCCGCTAGTGGCGCGGGCTTCGCGAGGCCCGATGGCGGAGTGGTTACGTAGCGGACTGCAAATCCGCGCACGCCGGTTCGATTCCGGCTCGGGCCTCCAGATTTTGACTTCGGTCCGCCGCTTTAGCTCAGTCGGTAGAGCACATCATTCGTAATGATGGGGTCACAGGTTCGAATCCTGTAAGCGGCACCAATTCAGCAGGTTCATGCCCAGACGCACCCTTCTCACTCTCGCGCTGCTGCCGCTTGCCGCCACTCCGGCACTGGCGCAGGACACGGCTGGGGAAGCGCCAGAGCGCGAGATTGTCGTGCGGGGAGCCGGACTCGACCCCTCGCAGATGGCGGAGGCCTATTCGACCGTCGTGATCCATCAGGATCGCGGTGCGGCTTCGGCCTCGGGACGGCTTGAGGATGTGTTGAGCCAAATCGCGGGCTTCCAGCAGTTTCGCCGGTCAGACAGCCGCTCATCAAACCCGACCGCTCAAGGCGTGACCCTGCGCGGGCTTGGCGGCAATGCCACCAGCCGCAGCCTGGTCCTGCTCGATGGCGTACCGGTGACTGATCCGTTCTTTGGGCATGTCCCCTTCTCGGCCTTGCCGTTTGAACGGCTGCGGCTGATAACGGTTGCGCGCGGCGGGGGCAGCGGGCCGTTCGGGGCAGGCGCAGTTGCCGGCACGATCGACATGACCAGCGCCAACCCGGCCAATCTACCCTTCGCCGAAGGCAGCCTGGCCAGCAATGACCGGGGTGAAAGCGAATTGTCCGCAACCATCGCCCCGAAACTGGGACAGGGTTTTGCAGTGGTCAGTGCCCGTTGGGACCGTGGGCAGGGGTTCTGGACTACACCGGTGGCACAACGGGTTCCAGCCTCTGTCCGCGCCCGGTTTGACAGCTGGTCGACTTCGCTGCGCGCCGCCGTGCCGGTTACACCCGATCTGGAACTGCAGGCCAAGCTGTTGCTGTTCGAAGACCATCGAACCTTGCGCTTTGCTGGAGCCGATTCGATGCAGCGCGGGCAGGATCTGTCGGTCAGGCTGGTCGGACGCGGTGAATGGCAGTTTGACGCGCTCGGCTATGTCCAGTCGCGCAATTTCTCGAACCTGGTGATTTCATCAACCTCATTCAGGAAGACGCTCGATCAGCGCAACACGCCTTCGTCCGGGATCGGCGGCAAGCTTGAACTGCGCCCGCCGGTCGATGCAGACCATTCGCTGCGGCTGGGGATCGACTATCGCAGCGCGTCGGGCGAATTGCAGGAGGTCGCCTATAGCGGAGTGACCGGCGCGGTCACCGCGCGGCGGCGGGCTGGCGGGATCAACGCTGATCTCGGGTTCTTTGCTGAGCATGACCGCAAATTCGGCCAACTGCGGCTAACCGGTTCAGTCCGGCTTGACCGCTGGTCAGTTTCAAGCGGCCGCTTCACCGAATCGAGCGCCGCCGGAGCAATCACCACAGACACCCGCTATGCCGATCGCTCTGGCTGGGATCTGTCACTGCGCGGCGGGGCCCTGCTTGATCTGGGCCCTGAACTGACTCTGCGCGGTTCGGTCTACAACGGCCTGCGCCAGCCGACGCTGAACGAACTTTACCGCCCGTTCGTGGTCTTCCCGGTCACCACCCGTGCCAATGCCGCGCTGGACAACGAAGCGTTGTTCGGGTTTGAAGCCGGGCTCGATCTCAAGCGCGACGGGTTCGAACTTCAGTTCACAGCTTTCGACAACACCATCAATCACGCCATCGCCAATGTCACCATCGGCCCAAACCTGCGCGAACGCCGCAATGTCGATGCGGTCCATTCGCGCGGGATCGAGCTGGTGGCCAAGGCCAGGCTCGGCCCGATTGACTGGGACGGTTCGCTCTCGCTGGTCGATGCCGAACTTCGCGGCAGTGGCGTATCAGCGGCACTCAATGGCAAACGCCCGGCGCAGGTGCCAGTCTTCGCACTGAGCACAACGCTGGCATGGCGGCCGGGTGAGGGTTGGCTGATTTCCGCTACTTTGCGGCACAGTTCCTCGCAGTTCGAGGATGATCTGGAGACTGACCGCTTGCCCGCGCAGACCACGCTCGATGGCGTGGTCACGGTACCGCTGTCATCGCGCGCAAGTCTGATTTTTCGGGCCGAGAACCTGACCGGCGAAACGATCATCACCCGCAATCAGGCCGGGTCGATCGATCTTGGCAGCCCCCGCACAGTGTGGGCTGGATTGCGCGTTTCCATCGGGCGTTGACTTGGCTAAGGTAGCGCAAAGCAACCAAAGCGGAGAGTTCGCCATGGCCACCCAGATTCGCAGTCATCATCGGAAGCTCGAATGTAGCGAGGCCGAATGGGCAGCGCGGCTGGAGCTGGCGGCGTGTTACCGGATATTCGACCATCTGGGGTGGTCTGAATCTGTTTATAACCACATCTCGGTCAAGGTTCCGGACGAAGAAGGCGCCTTCCTGATCAACCCCTATGGACTGCTGTATAGCGAGGTTTGCGCGAGCAATCTGGTCAAGATCGATATCGAAGGCAACACGCTCGATGGCAGCCCCTATCCGGTCAACAAGGCCGGGTTCACCCAGCATGGTTATTTCCATGCCCACGTGCCGTGGGCTCATGCGATCTGCCACAGCCACACCACCGCGACGATGGCGGTGTGCAGCATGGAAGGCGGGCTGCGGCCGGTCAATTTCTACGCCTGCAACTTCATCGGACGGCTATCCTACCATGACTTTGAGGGGATCACGGTTCGCGGCGAAGAAGGCGCGCGACTGGTCGCGAATCTTGGCGACAACCGCATCTTGATGCTGAGGAACCACGGCCCGGTGATCCTCGGCCGTTCGATCCCCGAGATTTTCATTCAGCACTGGGCGCTTCAGCGGGCCTGCGAAGTGCAGCTGGCGACGATGGCAGCGGGCCAGCCGATCGTGGTAAGCGACGCGGTGATCAAGGTGCACCATCGCGATATGCACGAAGCGA
>CALMBN010000009.1 GCA_937860195.1 uncultured Novosphingobium sp. | reverse complement strand
GGCCTGGGTGCCCGGCGCCTGGGAAATTCCGCTCGTGGCCCAGCGGATGGCCAAGTGCGGACGCTACGCGGCCGTGATTTGCTTAGGCGCCGTGATCCGCGGCGAGACCACGCACGACGAGCACATCAACCGCGCGGTCAGCATCGGGCTGGTAAAGGTGATCGCAGTCGCTGCCGCCAGCGGCATCACGAAGATGGCGGAAAAGAAGCCAACGGTCGCCATCGCAACCGCGACACCGCGCACCAACTGTATCCAGGGCAGCGGCATTGCAAAGTCGGCCGGCCCCTGCCGCGCGAGCAGGATCGCGCTCAGCCCCACCGCGCCAAGCAGATAGCGCAGCGCCGCAATCGCGGTCGGAGCCCACTGCCCGGCCATCGATTTGACCACCGCATCACCGAACGACAACGTGGCAAAGCCCGCCAGCGCAAACAGCAGCCCGGTTCCTTCGTTCTGGCGCAAGTGACAAGCCCTCCCCGAAGCGGCCTTAGGGAGCAGTAGCGGGGGCGGCAAGGTTTACCCGCTGTTAAACAGTCATGCTTAACAACCCCTAACCAAGTGAGCGCAATCGGGGCAAACGTGACCAAACTGATTATCCAGATTCCGTGCTTCAACGAGGCGGAAAGCCTGCCCGAAACGCTGATCGCGCTGCCCCGGCGCTTGCCCGGTGTCGACCTGATCGAAGTGCTGGTGATCGACGATGGCAGCCACGACGGGACCGCCGAAGTCGCTCGCCGGTTTGGTGTGCAGCACGTCGTCCGTCACCGCCGCAATCGCGGCCTTGCCGCCGCCTTCCAGAGCGGAATCGATGCTGCGCTGGCCGCCGGAGCCGATATCATCGTCAATACCGATGCCGATGGGCAATATGTCGGAGAAGACATTGCCGCGCTGGTCGCACCGATTGTCGCGCACGAGGCTGATCTGGTGATTGGCGATCGCGGGGTCGGCAACAACGCCCATTTTGGCCGGTTCAAACGCAAGCTCCAGCGGCTCGGCAGCATGGTCGTCCGAAGTCTTTCTGGCACCGAAGTGACCGATGCAGTCAGCGGTTTCCGCGCGATCAGCCGGGCCGCTGCCCAACGGATCACCATCACCACCGAATTTTCCTATACCACTGACATGCTGATCCAGGCCGGACGCAAGCGATTCAAGATCATCAGTGTGCCGGTGCGGACCAATGCAACCGAACGGCCGAGCCGCCTGTTCAAATCCATCCCGCAGTTCATCGCCCGCCAGTTGATGACGATGGCCCGGGCCTATGCCACCTACAATCCGCTGCGGACATTTGCCGCAATCGGCGGCACAATCACACTGATTGGCCTCGCCCCGATTGTCCGGTTCCTGTGGTTCTGGGCGAGCGGAGACAGCCAGGGCCACATCCAGTCGCTGATCCTCGGCGGCTCGCTGCTGGTGCTGGGCGTACTGACCGGGCTGATGGGGCTGCTGGCCGAACTGATCGGTGCCAATCGAAAGCTGCTGGAAGCAACACTTTCGCATATCCGCAAGCTTGAGGACCGGCTGGCTGAACTTGAACCTGCCAAGCCCGCCCCTTCGAAACAGAAGCGCCAGGCATGAGCGCGGTCCGGCGCGCCCGGATCCGCCTGCAGCTGCCTGCCAACGCCGCTGCAGCGCGGGCCGAGCGCAGAACTGTGCTGGCCGTGCTCGCCGCTGTGCTGCTGCTCCAGCTTGAACTGGTGTTCAACCGTCCGGTCAACTGGGACGAATTCTTCCATCTCAATCAGGTCCACGCCTTGGCTCAGGGCCGGTTGAGCGAAGTGCTGCAAGTTCTGCACATTCGGGCACTGGGCTGGCTGGCCTTCCTGCCGCTGGACGAAGTTGGCCAAATCCAGGTTTCCCGTTTGGTGATGTTCGCGTTTGAAGCGTTCACGCTGACTGCAATCTACGCCATGGCGCGCCGCTTTTCCCATGCCCGGATCGCACTGCTCGCCCCGCTGCTCTACCTCGCCGCCGGAAATGTGTTCCAGCACGGCATGTCATTCCGCGCAGACCCCCTGGTGACGGCACTGCTGATGGCGGCGCTGTGGCTGTTGCTGGTCACCAAGCTGGGTTGGAAGGCCTTGGCCGGAATGGCCGCGCTGCTGGCGCTCGCGGGGTTGGCTACGATCAAGGCGGTTCTGTTCGCACCCGCGTTTGCTGGCCTCGCATGGTATCGACTGGCACAAAGCGAACAGCCCAAATGGCTCGTCGTTAAACTGGCCGGAATGGCAGCCCTCAGCGCAATCCTGTTCGCGGCCTTGGTCGCGGCCTCGCAAGCCATCGCACCGCCCGCCCTGACAGACAGTGCAGCTGCAACGGTGAGAACTTCACGCGACATGCTGCTGGCCGAGGGGCTGTTTCCGCGCTGGCACTATCTGCTGCTGGCGATCGGAACCGCACCGCTGTTTGCGCTGGCTCTTGGCGCTACCTTGGCGCGATCAAACGTCGAGCGCGGCACACGGATTGCGCTTATCGGCCTGATCCTGCCGCTCGCGAGCGTGGTGTTCTACCGCAACGCCTACCCTTATTTCTTCGCTTTCATCCTCGCACCAGTCGCGATCGGGATTGGACCGGGGATAGCATGGCTGGCCCGGCGCTATGCGGTCAGGACCGTCGCGTTTGGCTGCCTGCTCGGCGCGGTGGTGCTCTCGTTGATCACCCCGCGCGCTGTCCTCACCGAACAGCGGCAAGTGCTGGCCGAAGTCCACCGGCTCTTCCCGAAACGTGTTGCCTACTTCGACTTTTCCGGCATGGTTTCCGCCTTTCCAAAGGCCAACGTGTTCATGACCACCTGGGGCCAGACCCGTTACCGCAACGGCGAGGTCGAAAGCTACGCCGCCGCGATGAAGCGGCTTAATGTGCCGTTGCTTCTGGCCAACAACGACGTCCTCCAACGCAACCAATCCGCTGAAGGCCCCGCGTGGGAGCTGCTTCCTGCCGATGCAGCTGCACTGCGCGCCGGCTATGTGCAGCATTGGGGTCCGATCTGGGTCGCGGGGCGACGCTTTCCGAAGGGCAGCACCGCGCAAGTTTTCGCAATTCATGCGGCTGGAACCTATACTCTGGATGGTAGCGCCGCAGCGATTGACGGAAAACGAGTTGAACCTGGCTCGACCCTGACGCTCGAAAATGCCAGCCACAGCTTTGTCCCGCTTTCACCGGACGAGTCAGTTTTGCGCTGGGGCGATCACCTGGGCCGCCCTGCCGCCGCGTCGCCGGCTGGCTTTCCATTCAAGGACTTTTAGGCGATGCAGGAAAAAAGAAAGCTGGCGCTCCGGAATTTTCCGATGGGAAAGCATAGCGTATGACAGACAGCCTTGCTTTGCACAGCGGAGACTATGTCGAGCGCTATAACCGCAAACCACTAGACCGGGTCCGTAACCTTGCCCAGCTTATGCACCTTTCATCGACAACTCGCTTAGTGGACTTTGCCTGCGGCAACGGCATGCTCCTGCACGCGCTCGGCGACCGCATCGGTCAGTATGAAGGCGTAGATTTTTCGCCAGACTTCATCGCTGCGGCAGAGGCGTGGGCGGAACGCGATGGGCAAATCAACTACCGCTTTCACTGTGCGGAAATTACCAAATTCTGTGCCGAGCATTGCAAGGAGTTCGAAGCGGCCGCCGCGCTCGATTTTTCTGAACACATCGCGGACGAGATAGCCATACCGATCTTTTCTGCCATCCGACAGTCGTTGAAACCGGGCGGAACGCTCTATCTTCATACCCCAAATGGTGATTTCTTCATCGAGCGGGCAAAGGAAGTTGGCATTCTGCGCCAGTTTCCTGAGCATGTTGCGGTACGAAACGGGGCTGATACGATCGCCTTGCTGGTAAAGGCAGGCTTTCCTGTCGAGGGAATCCGCTTGACAATGATACCCCATTACAACGTGCTGCGTTTTCTTTCGCCGTTGGCCCGACTCCCTATTGTGGGCAAATGGTTCGAAGCAAGGCTTTGGATCGAAGCCAGAATCTGAGATCATGACTGAATTTTCGTCCCATTTTGCAGGCGCTGCCCTAAGGATCGTCGGGAAACTTAGGGAGAGCATCGCTCGCACGCGCGAGGTGCTAGAAAGGCCAGCCGTCAGGATTTCCGTCTTAGGACTCACAGTTTCATTGTTCCTCGCCGGAGCATGGTTTTCCTTTCGAGGACTAGCAATTTCTCCAGCAGACCTGCGCGGTGCTCCACTGCTGGTTCTAGCTCTGCTCACGTTGCCTTCATTGCTTTATGGCGGCGCAGGGCTGGTTCTGCTCGCACGCTCGGGTA
The DNA here is from genome assembly GCA_937860195.1 of uncultured Novosphingobium sp. Lineage (GTDB taxonomy): Bacteria > Pseudomonadota > Alphaproteobacteria > Sphingomonadales > Sphingomonadaceae > Novosphingobium. The sequence continues at coordinate 1,231 of CALMBN010000009.1, read as the reverse complement.
GGCTTTCGATTCCACTGTTCCGAGCCACAGTTATCGGCTCAGATGCCTATCTGGCCGAACTGCTCCCGATCCCTGGCGGTGCGATTGTTCGCACTGGCGCGCTGATGAAAGCTGGCGGCCAATTATCACAGAGCTCTGCATTGGTCGTCCTGACAGCACTGCTGTGGATTGCTTGTGGCATGATCGGGGCAAGCATTTCGCTTGCATCGATCGACTTGCGTCTGGCTTTGCCGCTTGGATTGATCGGCTCGGGCCTGGTCAGCGTGATCTTTGCCTGGTTGTGTCGTAGGGCCGGAGCAGCGATTGCTATCCTGACTCTGGCTCATCGCGCCGCCGGGATCGCGCTCATCGCGGTCCGGTTGCAATTCTCCTTTGCCGCGCTGCATGTTTCGGCCCAATTCACGGAGACGTTTCCGTTCGTTCTTGCTGGCCTGATCGGTTCGGCATCGTCGATCGCACCAGCCGGTCTGGGCATTGCCGAAAGCCTTGCTGCGCTCGCCGCGCTCAAAACTGCATTTGAGCCGGGAACCGCTTTCCTTGCCGTGGCGCTTGATCGACTTATTTGCCTGGCGGCCTGTGCCCTGCTTTCGGTTTCCGCCCGAATTTTTAGGCACTTCAAGGGTGTAGCCTAAATGTCGCCCGGCCAAAACATTGTCATCATCGCCCCGCTTGCTCCATACCGAGGCGGAATTGCACGCCATAGCCAGGCTATGGCCAAGGCACTTGCGCAGCGTTGTGAGGGCCGCGTCAGCGGAGTTTCGTTCTCGCGGCTCTACCCTCGATTGCTCTACCCCGGAGCATCGGATCGCGACCCTGATCTTTCCGCGACAAGGGTTCTGGATGTCGACTATTCCATTGATAGCATCAACCCGCTGAGCTGGCGCAAAGTAGCCAAGAAACTGATCCGCGATCGCCCGACTTTGGTCGTGATACCAGCCTGGACCTTTTTCGTCGCTCCAGCGCTCGGCTTCATTGCCCGGAAATTGCGGAAAGCTGGAATCCGGGTGGTGATGATCGTCCACAACGCGGCGGATCATGATGCCAACGCCTGGAAGGCGCGTTTGCTCCATTGGCAGATCGCAGCAACCGATGCGATCCTGACTCACGGCAACGAACTGGCCGCCCAGCTTCGCGCCAAGTCGCACCTGCAACCCATCGCGATTTGCCAGCACCCGGCATATTCAGATTACCCGGCCGCACGCGACGTCTTGCCGCGCGAATGCGCTCTTGA
>CALMBN010000008.1 GCA_937860195.1 uncultured Novosphingobium sp. | reverse complement strand
CTTGATTGCGTCCATATCGATCACGTTGAGATCGGCCAGATAACCCGGCGCAATCACCCCGCGATCGTCGAGGCCATAGAGCCGCGCGGTATCGCGGCATTGGCGCTTCACGGCGTTCTCGAGGCTGATCTTGCCATTGGGGCGGTTTTTGGCACGTTTGCGGTCCCGCACCCAATGCTGGAGCATGAAGGTTGGACTTGCTGCATCGCAGATCGTTCCGCAATGCGCGCCGCCATCGGACAACGAGTTCACGGTGTCGTCGCTCGCCTGCAAATCCTCGAGAAAATCAAGGTTGCCGTCGGCATAGTTCAGGATTGGCAGGTAAATGAACCCGGTGCCGTCGCTTTCGCTCAGCAGATCATAGGCATACTCGTCCGGATTTTTTCCCGCCGCCGCCGCGCGCGCAGCGATGCTGGCATCGGCTTGCGGCTCGTAATCGAAATCGTCGTCCATCTGGAACTGCATGGTCCAGCCGCCTGCGACGACCATCAGCAGGCCGACGATGTCCTGCGGCGCTTCGCTAAAGTCACTGTCCTCGGCCAGCAGCTTTGCCTTGAATGCCGGATCGAGCAATCTGGCCTTCTGTTCGGACCACGGCAGTTCAGCAATCGCGGTATAGCTTGGGCGAAAGCGGAACGGATGGACCGTGCCCTGCCAGGCCATGATGATGCCATTACCGCGCAGCGCAATCTGGGCAACGATGTTTGCGCCATTGTCATTCTCGGCCCGCATTGCGGCAATCTGCTCGTCGAGCGGCATTTCCTTGGCGATCGATTGCAGCGCGGCATAGGTGCAGGGCAGGCCGGTTTCGCGGCTCATCTGGCCCATCCAGCCGAATTCGTCCCATTCGCGGCGCATATCGCTGGCCATTTCAAACACGCCGTGCCCGGCCCGGCCCATTGCGCGGCCGATCTCGATCAGTTCTTCTTTGGTTGCGGTGGTTCCGGGCACCACTTCGCCGTCGATCGAGCGGTGCAGCACCGTCCGGCTGGTGGAAAAGCCCAGCGCCCCGGCGCGGACACCATCTTCAACGATATCCGCCATTTTGGCGATGTCTTCGGCGGTCGGCACAGCGCCGGGCTTTTCCCGGTCGCCCAGCACATAGGCCCGCACTGCGCCGTGCGGCACGTGCGTGCCCACATCAACCGCGCGCGGCATCCGTTCCAGCGCATCGAGATACTCCGGGAAGGTTTCCCAATCCCACTTCATTCCTTCTGCGAGCGCAGTGCCGGGGATGTCTTCCACCCCTTCCATCAGTTCGATCAACCATTTGTGCCGATCTGGTGCGGCGGGTGCAAAGCCGACCCCGCAGTTACCCATCACCACGGTAGTCACCCCATGCCAGCTCGACGGGGCCATTTCGGCATCCCAGGTGGCCTGGCCATCATAGTGCGTGTGAACGTCGACAAAGCCTGGCGCGACGATCTTGCCCTTGGCATCGATTTCCTGCGCGGCATCGCCGTGCACCGCTCCGACAGCGGCAATCAGTCCATCCTTCACCGCGACATCGCCGGTAAAGCGCGGCGCGCCGGTGCCATCGACGATGGTGCCGTTGCGGACGATCAGGTCATATGTGGGCATGGGACACTCTCCGGAAATGCTGCGACTCTGACGGACGCGCAGTTAACCGGACGATTAAAACACGGAGTGAAGCCGGGGGCAAGTGTGTTGCAAGCCAGTCCGGCCTAGTCGCTGCGAGCTTTGATCATCTCGCCCACATCGACGAACTTTTCACGTGGGGCGCCATCGCGCGCGCGTTTCTCCTCAACGGCCTCGATCTTTTTCCAGTCGCGGAAGGTGACGACATCCAGTTTGCGCGCTTCGGCCAGCGCATCAAAACCAGGCCGGCCCGCCTTGCCGCCGCCGCTGCCGATATCCTCGGCAATCTTGTCGATCACCCCGAACCCGTCGGGGCGGTTGGTCCCGATCGTGCCAGATGGCCCGCGCCGGGCCCAGCCGACACAGTAGAGTCCTGGCAGAATTCGCCCTTCGTCGTTGGCGAAACGGCCCGCGTTTTCCTCAAACGGCACGCCGGCGATGGGGCTGGTTTTATAGCCGATGCAGGTCACCACCAAGCCGCAAGGGATGGTGTAGGTCTGACCAGTGCCGCTCGCCCGTCCGTTCTCATCGAGCGCGGTGCGTTCCACCTCAAGGCCGGTAACGGACCCTTCGCCCAGGATCGCCGTAGGGCTGGCGAAGAAGTCGAATTCGATCTCAACCGGCTTGACGCAGCGGAACTCCTCAGGAATCGCGGCAAAGCTGCGCAGATGGTCGACCGATTTGCGCTGACCAGGCTCGAGAAACATATCTTCGTCCATTGCAGGCAGATCGGCGGGATCGACCCGCGGGCAACCGCGCGCCAGATGCGCCAGCTCGCCCAGTTCCTTGGGAGTCATCGCGATCTGGTGCGGTCCGCGGCGGCCCAGGATGACCACCCGGTCGATCCGCGATTTCTCCAGCGCATGGAGTGCGTGTCCGACAATATCGCTGCCGGTGAACTCGGCGGTGGTCTTGGTCAGCATCCGCGCGACATCGAGCGCGACGTTGCCGTTTCCTATCACCACCGCAGTCCGCACAGACAGATCGGGGTTCAATTTCGCAAATTGCGGGTGGCCATTATACCAGCCGACAAAGCTTGCGCTGCCGAAGACGTTCTCCAGCCCTTCACCGCGGATACCGGCCGGTTTGTCATTCGGCGCGCCGGTGGCGAGGACTACCGCGTCGTAAAGGTCTCGCAACTCGGCGATCGAGATATCCTCTCCGATTGTGACGTTGCCGACGAAGCGGACGTTGTCGAGCTGGGCCGTGCTTTCATAGCGGCGCGAAACACCTTTGATCGACTGGTGATCGGGTGCCACCCCCGTGCGGATCAGGCCATAGGGAACCGGGAGCAGATCGAAAATATCGACCCGCACGTCCTCGCCCCACTGCTTTTGCGCGGCCTCAGCCGTGTAATAGCCAGCAGGCCCCGAACCGATGATCGCGATGTGGCGCATTCGTTCAGGCAGCCTTTCTGGCTTCGCGGTCTGGCGCGTCGAGGAATCCGTGCAGCGAGGAAATCGTCTGTTCGCGGTGGGTCAGCATGAACAAGTGTCCGCCTTGCTCGAAAATCTCCAGACGGCTGTTGGGGATCAGGCTTTCGAGCAGCTTGCCGTTGATCAGGGGCACGATCTGATCCTCGTCCCCCATCATGACCAGCGTTTCCTTTTTAAGGAAGGGCAGGGCGGGGACGCTGGTCCAGCCCATCATGCACATCAATTGGTAGAAATAGCCGCGCGGACTGGGCGGGGTCAGCCGGCCGATATGCTCGGACTTGCCGCCGGTCAGGCCACCATAAAGGTCACGGAAATGCTTTTCCATGAAGGCCGCATCGACATAGCGGCGCGGATTGGCCATCTTGGTCAGGGCGGCAGGGTTGCCGGGCATCATGATCATTCCAGCAGTGGTTGCGGCCAGCACCAGCCGCCGCACAGTTCCGCTGTGTTGCAGGGTAAAGTGCTGGGCCATCGCGCCGCCCCACGACACGCCCATCACGTCAACCAGATCAGCATTGAAGCGCTTGAGCAACTCCTTGGCAGTCCAGCTCATCGTGAAAGGGTTATAGGGCACCAGCGGTTCGGGACTGCCGCCGACACCCGGCATGTCGAACATGATGAACGGCCGGTCGGTCAGCGCTTCGGCCAATGGGGCTACCGCCTCGATATTTGCGCCGATCCCGTTGAAAAACAGGATCGGCAGGTGCTCGCTCGGCTGATCCCAGCGCCAGCGGGCAACCCGCAATGTGCGCCCGCCGACCGTTTCCATCGAGAATTCGGCGGTCAATTCATCGCTCACGCAAAGCTCCCCTCAGGACTGGTCGAGCACATAGAGCCCCGGTGCGGGCTCTTTGGGCGGGTGCTTCTTGCTGCCCACTGATTTGGGAGCTGTCACCTTCTTCCCTGCGCGGGCTTGCAGCCATTCCATCCAGTACGGCCACCAGCTTCCTGGCACTTCCTCGGTCCCCTTCAGCCAGTCGTCAACGTCCGCAGGCGGTTGTCCGGCCTTTTTCGACACATAATATTTGGCCTTGGGGTTGCCCGGCGGGTTGAGGATTGCCTGCATGTGGCCGGCCTGGCTGAGCACAAAGGTAACATCCTTCGATCCAAACAGCTGGGTCGAGCGATAGCAGGCGCGCCACGGCGTGATATGATCGGTGGTCCCGCCCAGAATGAACAGGTCGCTGGTTACCTTGGAAAGGTCGATCTTGTGACCGGCCATTTTCACCTCGCCTTTGCGGGTGAACGCGAGCGTTTCGAACAGGTGGAGGAAATCGCCCATCAGGGTGGCCGAAAGGTTGGTGGCATCGGCATTCCAGAACAGCACGTCGAAGGCTGGTGGATCGTCACCCATCAGATAGTTGTTGATGACATAGTTCCAGATCAGGTCGTTCGGCCGCAACCAGGCGAACCCGCGCGCCAGGTCGTTTCCCTTGACGATCCCGGCCTTCGCGGCGCGCTTCTTGGCGAGTTCCAGCCCATTCGCGGTCATCAGCGAGCCGGCTTCTATATCGTTCTGCATGGGGTGCAGAACAGTGACCATATAGGTCAGCGCACCCAGCCTGTCGTCTCCTGCCGCCGCCATCTTGCTCGCCAGGATTGACCCGGTCTGCCCGCCCGAACAGGCCGACGATACATTGACTTTGGCTGCACCGGTCACTTCGCAGACCACGTCAATCGCCTTGAGGCATGAGGCGATGTATTCGTCCATCCCCCACGAGCCCTGTTCTTTGTCGGGGTTCTTCCACGAAATTACGAAGCATTGAATCCCGTTGTCGACCTGCCACTTCACCACCGACTTTTCGGGGGAGAGGTCATTGATATACATCTTGTTGATTTGCGGCGGTATCGTCAGCTGAGGGACCGCATAAACCTGTTCGGTTGTCGGGGCATAGTGGATCAGTTCGAACATCGAATCGCGGTAAACCACCGCGCCTTTCGAGGTCGCCACGTTCTCGCCCAGTTTGAATGGCCGCTTGTCGACCATCGAGACCATGCCGCCATTGTGGACCATGTCATTGTAGGCGTTCTTGAGACCCTTGATCAGGCTCAGCCCGCCACTATCGATGACCCGCTTCTGCGCGGTCGGGTTGCCGATCAGGCTGTTGGTCGGAGCCAGCCCATCGATGATGATGTTGGAAATGAAATTGGCCCGGTCGCGCTCCAGATCGTCAAGCTCAAGCTCCTCCAGCCAGCTTTTCATGCCTTTTTGGACAGCCAGGTAATATTGCGCCCCCGCCCGGAAAAACGGGTTGTAACGCCACGCCGGGTCCATGAAGCGCTTGTCCTTGGGCTCGGGCGCAAGCTCGGATTTGCCGGTCAGGATCTTGACTACGTCTTCGCCAAAGCCACGCATGTGTTTGATGCTGCGCTGCGGGTCAGAGGCGGTTTCTCGCAGCAAAAGCGCCACTGCGCCAACAAAGTCCTCGCGTGCCAGCCCAACCAGCGGACCCAGTGCAGTGGTCGATTGCGCTGCTTCGTGTTCTAGCGTCGTGCCGCCCTTGGCCATGCCTCGTCCCCAGATTGTGTTCGTTGATTGTGAGCATGCCTGCGCAGCGCCAGCAATTCAAGCGAACAACTGCAGTCCTTTGCTCACGTCGAGAGTCTGCACAGCGGTAGGGAAAGACTACAGATTTTTTAATCTTGTCAGTGCATTAGAGAGCCGTGCCTGCTGAATTCTGCGAAATCCGGTCAACCCCTTGCAGCCACGCCCGAGCCGCGATGACCAGGACCAGTGCCAGTGTGGACGGCCGGGCGAGCCGGCGTTTCGGTGGCCGGTGAGCGACGGCAATTGCGCTCGCAAGCTGATCAAGCCAGCCCGCAAGCGCGGTTCAGAGAGCGAGAATCCTTGAATCTCGGCACATTGAAACTGGGGGCGGACGGTGCCGGAGATTGCCGAAACACTGTTCCCAATCATAACTGCGACACTTATGCAGCGCGACTTCTGGTTCTGTTTTGGCAAGCAAAATTAGCAATTTGGAAACCATGACCAGTTATCACAGCTTATTCCTTCAAACATTGAATTCGCGCATTTCAAACGGAAAAACATGAAAGCTTCTGGTGGTTCCACATTTGGTCGTTTCCGAAAGTTGCTGGGTTCCGGCAAGTTGTCGGGTGCGTCTGGTGCCCAGGCTCCGCTTTCCGGGCGCGAGACCGAGCAAGCCCTGCTGCTGTTGCGCGACTATGAATCGACGGGACTTGGCTGGTTCTGGTCGAGCGACAACGATGGCAAAATCACCTACATTTCCGATTGCATCGCTGAACGGCTTGGCTGCGAGCGCGCCAGTCTGCTCGGCCGGCCAGTGCAGTCATTGTTTGTGCTTGAGCGGGAAAGAGACGACACGCTGGAGCGGACCCTTCCGCTGATCTTCGGCGCACGAAAAACATTCTCGGACCTGCAAGTCCGCGCTTCGCATGACAATGCCGAAATTTGGTGGTCGATCTCTGGTCGCCCGCAAGTGGCATCCAATGGTACATTTTTGGGTTACTACGGAAACGGCACCGATATTACCGCCACCCGGCAAAGCCAGCGCGACGCCTCTCGGATGGCGCAGTACGATTCGCTGACCGGCCTGGCCAACCGCCACCGAATGGACAAGCGGTTGTCGACCACCCTGGCAGCCTATCAATCAGCCAAGCGCGTCTGCGCCATCATGACGATGGACCTGGACCGGTTCAAGCAGGTCAACGATACGCTGGGGCACCCGGCTGGTGACGAACTGCTGAAACAGGTGGCGCAGCGTCTGGGCCGGGTCGTTACCGAAAGCGGCTCTGAAATCGGCCGTTTGGGCGGGGACGAGTTTCAGATCATCCTGCCCGATATCGATGATCGCGGACGGTTGGGCGAGATCGCCAAAACGATTATCACGATGGTCAGCCAACCCTATCAGATCGAAGGCAGCCGCTGTGTGATCGGCGCTTCGATCGGGATTGCGATCGCGCCATATGACGGGATCAACAGTGAAGAGCTGGTTCGCTCAGCTGATCTGGCGCTATACGCTTCCAAGGGCAGCGGACGCGGCACTTTCCGATTTTATTCCAGCGATTTGCACGCAGAAGCCGAACGTCGCCGCCAGATCGAAGAAGACTTGCGCGATGCGCTCGGCAAGGATCAGATGCGGGTCGCCTATCAGCCGATCATCGATACCAAAACCAACAAGGTTGTCACGCTTGAAGCCTTTACCCGATGGGCCCATCCCGAACTCGGCGAAGTATCTCCGGATGTCTTCATTCCGATTGCCGAAGAAGCCAATCTGATCGGTGCACTAGGCGATTGGGTGTTGAAACGCGCCTGCGCCGAAGCCGCAGACTGGCCGGGCAGCCTGCGAATTGCAGTCAACGTGTCGGCTGCCCAGTTCGCGAATGCCGGGTTTGCCTCGGTCGTGGCGCAGGCGCTTGCGCATTCGGAACTGCCACCGGAACGACTTGAACTGGAATTGACCGAATCGATCTTCCTCGGTGACGAGGCGGCCACAACCGATATGTTCAACCAGTTGAAACTACTGGGCGTTCGTCTGGCACTCGACGATTTCGGGACCGGCTATTCCTCGCTCAGCTATCTCCAGCATGCCCCGTTCGACAAGATCAAGATCGACAAGAGCTTTATCCGTGGCGTCACACAGGAAGGCAACCGGAACGCAGCGATCATCGCCTCGATTGTCAGCCTGGCTGACGCGCTCAAAATGGATACCACTGCCGAAGGAATCGAAGCCCATGACGAACTGGAAGCGATGCGCCGACTGGGCGTGAAGCAAATCCAGGGCTACATCTATGCTTCTGCGGTATCGCCCGAAGTGGTCAGCGAGGCCGTGATGAGCGGCGAATGGATCATTGAGCCCGATGGTCCCAGCAAATACCGCCCCGAACGTCGCACCGTGCTGCGCAAGGTCGGCATGATCCACGAAGATCATCGCTATGAAATCACGATGCGCAATCTCTCGCGCACTGGCTGTGCGGTAGAAGGGCTGATTGATGTGCCAATCGGAACGCAATTCGTGATCGATTTCGGCGAAGGCCAACTGGCAGTCGCAGTCGTCCGCCGCAGCGCCGGATCGATGCAGGGGCTGGAATTCGAGCAGCAACTGGTCGACGACGGGGCAGGGGGCCTGTGCACTCGCCACCGCGTTTCGCCCTATGTTCTGGCCCAGGCCGGGATGCCGCTCGGCGCGTTGCCAGCGGGGTCCTATCCACTGCACCTGATGCAACAGGGTGGATTGGCGTTGAACCTGCCAAAGTTTGGGCAAATCGACACGGCAAAGGTCAAATCCAAGATCGCTTGAACAGCGGGACTGTGCCGACAACAGGTTGTGATGCGCGAGGAATCGGAAGTTGAGGTGCGGGGCGGGTGACAGGGTTCCCGCTTGCCGCTATGGGCCCAGCGGTGCAATCGGCACCGCATAGAAACCAAAGACTCCATGACCGACCTGGCACTGATCCGCAATTTCTCCATCATCGCCCACATTGACCACGGCAAGTCCACGCTGGCGGATCGGCTGATCCAGTTCACCGGCGGG
>CALMBN010000007.1 GCA_937860195.1 uncultured Novosphingobium sp. | reverse complement strand
GGCTCTTTACCGACACGATGCCCGCCCCTCAAGTTTCATGCGGACTTTGTCTGCGGCTTCAGCCTGAGCAGTGATGCCGAATGGTCGAGCCTGCGGTGGGCGACCTCAGTCACCAAATGTTCGAACTTCTTATCAACCTTGAGCGTGAGCGCTCCGTTTGTGGCTGAAACCCTGAAAGCGCCAAGCAGGCTCTCGCTGCGCCCGGAGAGATCGGCGCCCAGCCGGAGTGCGGCCACCTCGCTGTGCAGCTCCTCGCCCGGCAGCCGCAGGATCATCTCGTGCACCCCGGCCAGTTTGGCCGCCGCGATCACATTTTCCGCGACTTCATCGGCGCTTTCACCTCTGAGCAACCCGAAACGCGAAATGTTCTCGGCCAATGTGCCCGGCAGCAAATCGCATTGCTGGGGCATATAGCCGATATGGCAGGCCAGATCGTCTGGATCCCAGTCACCATAGTTCGCATCATCGATCCGCACTTCGCCGACATGCGGGCGGATGCAATTCGCGATGATCCGGGCCAGCGTGCTTTTGCCTGCTCCCGAATGCCCGATCAGCGCGGTGGCCTTGCCGGGTTCGAGCGCGATCGTGACATTTCGCAGAATGTAGGCATCCTGCTTGGCGTTCTGATAGGTAATGCCGGCTGCCTGAATGCGCCCTGCTGGAACCGGCAAGGCATGGAAGCCGCGCTCCGCCCGGTCTTCGCCGCCAAGAACTTCGCCCAGCACGTCGAGCGAGCGCCGCGCCGCGATGATCTGGCCCCAGCTGCCAACCAGTTGTTCGATCGGCTGCAAGGCGCGGCTCAGCAAAACCGAAGCGGCGATGATCGTGCCTGCCGAAATCATTCCCTTGATCGCGAGCAGAGCCCCGATCCCGAGCGACAGCGACTGCATGAACATCCGCACAAACTTGATCATCGAATTGAAGCGCATCCCGGTGAATTGCGCGTTTGTCGAGGTTCGCAGGCCTTGTGCCCTGACCTTTTCCAGCCGCCCGACCATGGCCTTGCGGATCCCCAGCGCACCGACCAGCTCGACCTGCCCGGTCAGCGCTTCCTGCGCGCTGTAGGCCAGGGCGTTTGCCTTCAGCGCTTCCTTGCCAGATTCGCGCGAGGTGCGCTCGTTCAAGACGGCCAGAAAAATCAGGATCAGCCCACCGGCAAGGATTGTTGCGCCAAGCAGGGGATGAATCAGGAATGCGACGATGAAATAGATCGGAGTCCACGGCGCATCAAACATCGCTGCAACGGCGGGACCTGTGATGGTCTGGCGCAGGGTATCGAATTCCCGCATGGACTGTCCGCTGCCCTGGGTCTTGTCGGAAGAGACAAGCCGCGAAAGGATGCGGTTGGCCAGTTCGTCATTCAATTTGAGGCTGGCCATCGCCAGGATCCTGGATCGCACATTCTCCAGTAGCGCCATCGTGCCCAGCGCAATGCCCAGAAACAGGGTCAGCCAGGCCAGAGTGGTCGTGCCGCCGGTTGGGACAACCCGGTCATAAACCTGCATCATGTAGATGGTGGGGGCCAGATACAGCACGTTCATCAGCGCGCTGAAAATCGCCGCCGCATAGAAATGCTTGCGGCTGGCGTCGATCGCTGAGCGAATCGGCGCCGGAAACTTCTCAAGAAACGCCATAATGCCTAGCCCCTGCTCACAGCATTATTGCCTGAGAGTGATTGTCATTTCCTTAAACGAGGAGGGCAGCGAATGCCACCCTCCTCGCCAGGGGACCATCAGACCAGGAAGTGGTGTCCGAAGTCCTGGAAGCGATCTCTCGCTCCCAGACCTTCATCAGCATCAAGCGACCAGGCCCGACGGTGTCCGATGCTGTCGCTTAGCATCGAATCGTCGGCATAGATTTGTCCGATGACCGGCAGGCTTTCGAACGACTGTGTCATTCCGCCAATGCTTGAACCCAGACCAAAGACCAGGCTCGGGTCGGACAGTTGGACCGGCTGGATCAACGCTTCGCTCGCCCAGTCGCCGTTCCAGCGCATGCTGCCGAGGTATTCGCTGATCGTTCCGCCGAGCAGGCCAGAGATCGGCTCGTTGATGACCTGCAGTTCCGGCAGACCATAAGTTGCCTCTGTTGCCGCCGGAGCCGCCAAGGTGTTGCCGGAAAGTCCCAGCGCACCGTTGATGATATCCTGCGGCCGCAGATCACCGACCACATTGTCCAGGCCGCCGTTGGTGTTGAACACCACGCGGTGGGCCGAGGTCAGGCCGGTGATATCGACCGAGTCATTGCCCGTTCCGCCATCGACTGTGATGGTGTTGTAGGCAAGGCCGGTTCCGGTGAAGTCGCCGACCACATGGATCTGGTCGCCGCTGACCGGGCCGGTGTAGTTATTGCCGTTTGCCAGTGTGCCGACATTCGGGCTGGCAGCGGTGTTGACCTTGATCTCTTCGATCGAGTTCAGCTCGGCAATGATATTGGCCGCGGCCGTGCCGTTGCGGGTAATTACGATCCCGGTTGCGGCCCCGATGAGTGCGCCGGGGTTGGCCGCCAGGAAGGCATCACGCGAGTAGATGTAGAAATCTTCAGCAGAACCATTGCCATTCAACACGAAGGTATCGGTGCCGCCTCCGCCGAAGATCATATCGCGTCCGCCATTGGCCACGACCAGTGCGTTATCCACATCGTAAGTGATGGTATCAGTGCCGTTACCAGCCACCACGATGTCGTTACCGCCACGACCGTTGAGATTGTTCACGCTCGCATGGCCCAGAACGATGTTCTGGTTGGCATTGCCGGCATTGTTAAAGCCGTAAGCGCCGTCGGCAAAGGTCAGCCCTTCGATATTAACAAGGGTGTCAACGCCCTGACTGCCAACCAGATCGGTCAGGACCGGGAAGTCATTGGTTCCGGCCAGCAGACCGGTGGTGAGATCCCAGCTGTAGTTGTAGCGTGAACCCGCAGCAGTCACGGTGTCAACGCCTGCACCACCATCGATCCAGTCATTGCCAGTGTTGCCGCTAAGCTGATCGGCTCCGCCCTTGCCGTAGAGCACGGTATCGCTACCGGCCGCCGCGGCCAAGGCTGACAGACCAGTTTGTGCAGTGTCAGAGCCGGTCTTGATCGTGACCGTCTTGGTTTCGACCCCACCGGTCGTCGTGGTGGCAGACAGATCGACGGTATAGGTCGAGTTGTCGGCCAGCGCGGCGCTGCGGTTGAGAGTCGAACCTGCCAGCGAGTAGGTCGCCGTATCGCCGCCCGGGTTGGTCCAGCCAGTCACCGCCATCGCGTTGGTGCCCGGGTTGGAACTGACCATGGCAACGGCCGGTGAGGCCCCGCCTGGGAACACAGTGCCGGTTTGGC
>CALMBN010000006.1 GCA_937860195.1 uncultured Novosphingobium sp. | reverse complement strand
CGGTTCAGAAGTTTCCGGAACCACCAGCAGCTACAACGCCATAACCATTCATCGAGGCTCGGTGCAAGCAAGCAAGCCCCTGCGCAAAATTCGAACATCTGCCCTCGATGAACTTAAATCCCTGTTCCTCGCCGCCAACAGCGACATGGCACGCAAAGTCGTGTTCAGTGCGATGCACGCAGCAACCCGCCTTCCAAGTGCCGGGAGCCTGTCAGACGAATTGCACCAAATGATTCTCGCAGATGCGTCGGGCCTCGTCACTTTCTTGACTGAAAACGCGTCGATTATTAGTTTCGAGCAGACACAGCATGTCGAGCACCAATTCCTTTGGCTGTTTCGTCATAATCGGGAAACGAACACTTCCCAGCCCATATCCGAGCAGATAGGCATCGCCCGTGGCAAATTGAGGGCGGCTATTTTCAGGTTCCGGGACACTGTGAACGCCAATGTTGATTATGTGACTTACAAGACCCTTGTCGGTTACGAATCTGTGTTTGAACCGGCGTGGTCGGACGACGGTTTCGATATTGAGGGTGAACAGGAATACCGTTCGCAAAAAATAGACACCCTCGTCGCTAGCGTGTCGGAGGATAATGCGGACGAGTGGTTTGCTCGGCTCGTTAGGTGCGCTGAAACTGAATCAAACGACCTAGCTACTTTTCCCAGCTTCGGCATCTTTTTGGAGCGGCTCGGATCAACAAGACCCAAAATTCTATTCGCCTACTTAAAAAAGGAAAATCCGCGTTTGATGGGATTTCTGACCTCAATCCTGCGTGGACTCGAAGAAGGAGCGATGGCGAAAAAGGCATCTGCGCTCCTTCAAAAATGGGTCAAGGCCGGGAAGCTTCTATCGGAAATATCCTGGTATTTTCGCGTCGGCAAACTGGTCGATCTCACGTTCGCAATGCAGACGCTCAATGTCGCACTCAGCACCAATGATCGCAATACGATCTTGAATATGATTGCCGTTGCCGACGCGCGACACGCCGAGTGGGGCATAGAAACGGCGGACGCCATCTTGTTGCCCGCAATTGCATACTTCGGGAAAAAAGGAGACAGTAGGTGGGCGAACTCGCTTTGGGGCTTGCGCTCTGAAACAAACATTTTCGGCACTCTGACCTTGGCTCAATCGAAGGTGGTTTTATCCGCTCTTGTTGCACAACCTGACATCGAATGGCGTGAGGAAGATGTGCTTTGCGCTATCGCCAAACGCCACCCCGAAGCAATCATCGAGTTTTTTGAGCAGCGCGTTGCGTTTGAACCCGATGACAACGACGGAGGCAGGTATTCCGCAATTCCGTTCCAATTCTATCGCTTGCCTGAATTTCTTGCAGGTAGTTCGCAGGAAATCGTGTCGCAGTCATTCGATTGGTTTGCGAGCGATGATAGCCTGTTTGAGTATCGCGGCGGCAAGCTGATCGCAAACATCTACCCGACAATGGGCGCGGACATAGAAGCAGAGCTAATGCCCTTCGCCAGTGCACCGGACCTACTTCGGCGGCGGTTCGCTGCGAAGGTTTTGCTGAGTTATAATGGTGAGGACTTCCTTCACCCACTTTGTAAGGAGGTGATCGCTGCATCTGATGCCAACGATGACTTGTTAGAGGAGATTCATATTGTCATCGACGAAACGGGGGTAGTGAGCGGCGAATTCGGCATGGTCGAAGCCTATGTCGCAAAACGCGAAGCCGTAGCGGCTTGGCTGAAAGACCCGCGTAAAGCCGTGAAAGCCTTTGCGAAGAAGCACATCGCTTTGCTCGATCGAATGATTGCATCCGAGCGACGCCGCGCCGAAAGCGAAATCGAGCAGCGCAAGCGGGATTGGGGTGAAGGCACCGCCGACGCGGCTTAGTTGGGATTACGATGACAGAGAGTTACGGAGTTGCGGTGACAGGTGCACCAACCCCCAATTGATACCCGTGCTTAGCCTTTCACCACCCGCAATTCCGCCGCCGAAACCCGCACCGGCTTGCCATCGCGGCAAATCACGATCCCCGTATTGGTATCAATCGCAATCTGGCGGGCCATCGCTGCCGCGCGTTGCAAAGCGTCGAGCGCGCGCTCTATTTCGGCTCGTCTCTCTTTTGAGAGGGTGCTCATATCAGGACGGGGCGAACTCACGCTGCTTCTTTGCGCACTTTGCGTCTTTGCGTGAACCAAATTTGCTCCTGGGGTGGCGCAGGCCAGCTAGGTTCGGAAGTGCGGCGCGTGCCCCTCCACCACCTGCGGTGGTCCCCCTCCCCGTTCCGGGGAGGAATTTATTCTTCGCCCATGCGGAGCGCTGCAATGAAGGCTTCCTGAGGGATCGAGACGTTGCCGTATTCGCGCATTCTCGCTTTCCCCTTTTTTTGTTTATCCAGCAGCTTCTTCTTGCGGCTGATGTCGCCGCCATAGCACTTGGCGGTCACGTCCTTGCGCATGGCGGCGATGGTTTCGCGGGCGATGACTTTGCCGCCGATTGCGGCTTGCACCGGGATTTTGAACAGGTGGCGGGGGATCAGGTCTTTCAGGCGTTCGCACATGCCGCGGCCGCGATCTTCGGCGACGCCGCGGTGGACGATCATCGATAGCGCATCGACCGGCTCGTTGTTGACCAGGATGGACATCTTGACCAGATCGCCTTCGCGCAGGCCGATCTGTTCATAGTCAAAGCTGGCGTAACCGCGGCTGATGCTTTTCAAACGGTCATAGAAATCGAACACCACTTCGTTGAGCGGCAGTTCGTAGCTGACCTGCGCGCGGCCGCCCACATAGGTGAGGCCGGTCTGCACGCCGCGGCGGTCCTGGCAGAGCTTCAGGATCGAGCCCAGGTATTCGTCCGGCGTGTAGATCACCGCCTTGATCCACGGTTCGTCGATCTGTTCGATCCGGCTGGGATCGGGGTAATCGCTGGGGTTGTGGAGCATGATTTCGCGCGCATCGTCGGTTTTGCTTTTGCGCAGCTGGATCCGGTAGACCACGCTGGGCGCGGTGGTGATCAGATCGAGATCGTATTCGCGCGTCAGCCGTTCCTGAATGATTTCCAGGTGCAGCAGGCCGAGGAAGCCGCAGCGGAAGCCGAAGCCGAGCGCGGCGCTGCTTTCCATTTCGAAGCTGAAGCTGGCATCGTTGAGCCGCAGGCGGCTGATGCTTTCGCGCAGTTTTTCAAAGTCCGCCGCGTCGACCGGGAACAGGCCGCAGAACACCACCGGCTGGACTTCCTTGAAGCCGGGCAGCGCCTTGGTCGCGCCGTTTTTGCTGGTGGTGATGGTATCACCGACCTTGGCCTGAGCGACTTCCTTGATCTGCGCGGTGATGAAGCCGATTTCGCCGGGGCTGA
>CALMBN010000005.1 GCA_937860195.1 uncultured Novosphingobium sp. | reverse complement strand
CACCGTGAGGCGGCGGATCACCTCGTGAGCAATCCCGGTATCGACAAGGTCAGCTTCACTGGTTCGACGCTCGCCGGCAAGCGGATCGCGCAGGTCTGCGGGGAGCGGATTGCGCGCTATACGCTCGAACTCGGCGGCAAGAGTGCGGCGATCATTGCTGACGATTTCCCGATCGAAGGTGCGGCCAAGTTGCTCACCGGCACGCTGACCCTGATGAGCGGACAGGTCTGCGCGATGCTCAGCCGTGCAATTGTCTCGCGCAAACGCCACGACGAACTGGCCGCAGCGATTGCCGTGGAAATGGGCAAAGTGGTGATCGGCCATTCCGACGATCCCGCCACCCAGCTTGGCCCCTTGGCGATGAAACGCCAGCTTGAGCGGGTCGAGATGTATATCGAGGAAGGCAAACAGACCGCCGATCTGGTCTGCGGGGGCGGGCGGCCGAGCCACCTCAACCAGGGCTATTTCATCGAACCGACTTTGTTCGCCAACGTCGATAATACCAGCCGGATTGCACAGGAAGAAATCTTCGGACCCGTGCTCGCGCTGATCCCGTGCGAGGACGCGGAGGACGCGATCCGGATCGCCAACGAGTCGAATTTCGGCCTCAACGGGTCGGTGCTGACCCAGGATGCCCAGGCCGCCTATGACATTGGCCGCCGGATCCGCACCGGCGGGTTCGGGCAAAACGGCCTGCGGATGGATTTCGGCCTGCCGTTCGGCGGGTTCAAGCAAAGCGGGATTGGCCGCGAAGGCGGTCCCGAGGGTCTGTGGGGCTATGTCGAGACCAAGACCATGCTGCTCGATGCGATGCCCGGCCAATTGTGAGGAACGACAAATGACCAATCATGTTGCAGGCAAAAGCATTGTCATCACCGGCGGCGGGGGCGGGTTTGGCCGCCTTGTCGCGCTCAAGACCGCTGCGCTGGGGGCCAAGGTGACGCTCGGTGATATCGATCTCGCCGCAGCCGAGGCTGTCGCTGCTGAAGTGTGCGCAGCGGGCGGAACAGCGCAAGCCGTCGCGGTTGATGTGACCAGACTGGCCGAGGTCAAGGCGCTGGTCGCCAAGGCGATCGAAGCCCATGGCGCGGTTGACGTGATGATCAACAACGCCGGGATCATGCCGCTGGCGTTCATCGCCGATCACGAGGCTGCCTATGCCGCGTGGGAGCGCTGTATCGATATCAACATCAAGGGCGTGCTCAACGGCATGGTCGCCGCGCACGATCCGATGATCGCTGCGGGGCGCGGGCATGTGATCAATCTCAGCTCGATCTACGGCAATTTCCCGGTGACCGGCGCGGCGGTCTATGGCGCGAGCAAGGCGGCAGTGAACTTCCTGTCGGAAAGCCTGCGGGTCGAAGCGCGCGGAAAGATCAAGGTCACCACGATCAAGCCGACCGGGGTTCCCGCCACCGGCTTGTCAGGGACGATTGTCAACCAGGCCGCTTCGGTTGGCATTCTCGGCCAGAATACCGGCCTGTTCATGGAGATGGTTGGCCAGATGGCCGAGGGAACCTTCCCGGCCGAACAGCTCGATCCGGCCAATATCGACTATGCCAGCCTCGCGCCTGACCACATCGCTGATGGGATCGTCCACGCGATCAACCAGCCGTGGGGTGTCTCGATCGGCGAAATGACCATCCGGGCGAGCGGGGATCACTTTATTTTGTAAGGGACAGCGAAGTGAACCGGAACTGTTCTTAGCCCTTCACCACAGGGTAGAGGCTATCGAAAATCAGACCCATCCTTATGCTTTTGCCGCTCTGCCCCCGCGAACAGGTGCATGTCGATATCGGGGTAGTGGCAGGCTGTGTCGGCCGGCTTGCCGATCGCCACGAATGTGCAGGGCTGGGCTGAACGGTTTATAAGCACGTGGCCATTGCCATCGTTTTTGGGGAAGGCGGCCAGATCGCCCGGGCCCATGATCGTCTCGCCGCTGTCGTCAATCAACACTGCTTCGCCCGCCAGCATTACCACCAGCTCGTCCTCACCCTCGTGCCAGTGGCGCTGGCTTGACCAGGCGCCGGGCTGAAGGACCACATGGCTTGCGCCGAAATCTTCGATCCCGGCAGCCGGAGCAAGGCGGCGGTACCAGCGGCCCTGGACCTTGTCGGCATATTCGGGCGGATAACCAGTCGCGTTGGTTTGCGGAATGGCGGTCAGGTCGAGCTTGGGCATCTGGGCACTCCGGCTTGCGGGGGGCGAGCATTCACCATATGCCCAATTTACGATGCCCAGCAAAGTCCTCCCGCTCGCCGAAGCCCTGATCGCCTGCCCCAGTGTTACGCCTGCCGCCGGACTGGTGTTCGATTGTCTTGAGGGGCAGCTCAAGCCGCTGGGGTTTGCGGTCCACCGCTTCAGTGCCGGTGCGGCCCCGCACGGCCCGGTCGAGAACCTGTTCGCCATCCGGCACGGCCCCGCAGGCTCGCGCCACTTCGGCTTTGCCGGGCACGTCGATGTGGTCCCACCGGGCGAAGGCTGGGCCTCTGCCCCGTTCGCCCCCGAGGTTCGCGGCGCGCTGCTATACGGACGCGGTGCAGTCGACATGAAGGGCGCGATCGCGGCGATGGTTGCTGCGGCGGCCGTGGTGCCGGCCGAGGCTGGAACGATCAGCTTCATCATCACTGGCGACGAGGAAGGCCCCGCGCTCCATGGCACGGTTGCGCTGATCGAGCATATGCGCAGCGTGAACGCGGTGCCCGACCTGATCCTGGTGGGCGAGCCGACATCGGTGAACCGGCTGGGTGACATGATGAAGATCGGGCGGCGCGGCTCGGTCAACATCTGGCTCGAGGTCGAGGGCAGGGAAGGCCACGTGGCCTATCCGCATCTGGCCGACAATCCGATCACCAGGCTGGTCGCGATGCTGACTGAGCTAAAAGCGATGGAGCTCGATCAGGGCAGCGACTGGTTCCAGCCTTCGAACCTAGAGATTACCGATGTTTCGGTGGGCAATCCCGCCACCAATGTCATCCCGGCCCGTGCCAGCGCCCGGCTTTCGATCCGGTTCAACGACCAGCACCGTGGCGCGGAATTGGCCCGGCGGGTCAGCGCGATTGCCGAAAAGCATGGCGGAACCGCCCGGCCGATGATCTCGGGCGAGGCATTCCTGACCTTGCCCGGTGCCTTCTCAGCATTGATCGCCGCGGCGGTTGAGGCTGAGACCGGCCTGATCCCCGAAGCCAGCACTACCGGCGGCACAAGCGATGCACGGTTCCTCAAGGACCTCTGTCCGGTGATCGAATTCGGCCTGTGCAACGCGACGATGCACAAGCGCGACGAAGCGGTTGCAGTCGCTGACCTCGATGTCCTGGCCCGGATCTACGCGCGAGTCGCAAAGGCGGCGCTGAGCTAAAACGGGGACACTGTACCAATTACCTTTCCGGGGTGCTGCCAGCGACCAGTCCTTCGCTGCTAATTAGTATAGTGTCCCCGTTTTACCCGTTTTACCGTTTTAGGATGCGCTTGCCTCACTCGCCGCAGCTGTTAGGCTTGCCAGCAATAATATTCCAAACAGGGACGCGCACCATGGACCGGCGGCTGACACTCTATATTCTGATCGGCATGGTGCTGGGCGTGATGATCGGCCAGGCACTCTATACTCAGGTCGATCCAGCGCTGGTCAAGGATCAGATTGTACCCTGGCTCAAATTGCTTTCCGATATCTTCCTGAATCTGATCAAGATGCTGGTGGCGCCATTGGTGCTGTCGACCATCGTCGTCGGGATCGCTCACATGGGTGACAGCACGGCGCTGGGGCGAATCGGATTCCGGGCGATTGCGTGGTTCATCACTGCCAGCCTGGTCTCGATCGGGCTGGGTCTGATCATGGTCAACCTGTTCCAGCCCGGGATCGGCGCGCCAATCCCCGATGCCGCCGCGGCGGCCAAAGCAGTGGGTGAGGTCAAGGAACTGAAGGCGACCGAATTCATCCTCTCGGTGTTCCCCAAGAACGCGATCGAGGCGATGGCAGCCAACAATATCCTGCAAATTCTGGTGTTCAGCTTGTTCGCCGGCGTGGCGCTGTCGGCAATTGGCGAGAAGGGTGCAGCGCTGGTTCGCGGGGCCGATGCGCTGGCTGAGATGATGCTGCAGATCACCGGCTATGTGATGCGCTATGCCCCGATTGCGGTGTTCGCCGCGATTGCCAAAGTCGTCGCGGTCAGTGGACTGGCGATCCTGGGCACTTACGTCGAACTGCTGCTTGAATTCTATATCAGCCTGATCTTGCTCTGGGCGATCTTGCTGACGATCGGGGCGATTTTCTTGCGGCAACGAATCTGGAGCCTCATCAGATACATCCGCCAGCCCATCATGATCGCTTTCTCGACCGCGTCGAGCGAAGCGGCACTGCCCAAAATGTTCGAGCAGCTCGACCGGTTCGGGGTGCCGCGGCGGATTTCGGGTTTCATCCTGCCGCTGGGCTACAGTTTCAACCTCGACGGCTCGATGATGTATATGAGCTTTGCGACGATCTTCATCGCGCAGGCCTATGGGATTGACCTGTCGATCAGCACGCAGATCATGATCCTGTTGACCCTGATGATCTCGTCCAAGGGGATCGCCGCCGTGCCGCGTGCTTCGCTGGTCGTGATAACCGGCACACTGGCGATGTTCGGCCTGCCGGTCGAAGGGGTGGCGATCATTCTGGCGATTGACCAGTTCCTCGACATGGGTCGCACCGCCACCAACGTGGTCGGCAACGCAGTTGCCACGTCGGTCATCACCAAGTGGGAGGGCATGCTCGAAGTCGAAGAGCCCGAATTCGTCGAACACCCTCACGCCCCGGCGCACACCGTCGCGGCGGGTCGGGCTGGACTGGAACTGGATGCTTCGAATTTTGAGGATGAGACGAAGAAGTAAGAGGGTTCACGCAGAGGCGCGGAGAAGAAGGCAGAGGCGCAGAGGCATCACGCTTGCGGCGCAGCCGCTTTCGCATGTGGGGCTGGGCTGAGCGAAACGTCAGATTGATGAGCCGCTTCGCGGATTGCACAACACCTCTGCGCCTCTTTTCTTCCTCTGCGCCTCTGCGTGAACCCCTCCTTATTTCTTCACCGACTTCGGCCTGAACCCGCACAAATCGGCCACCGGGCAGCGCCAGCATTCGGGCGGCCGGGCTTTGCAGATGTAGCGCCCGTGCAGGATCAGCCAGTGGTGCGCGCCGACCCGGAATGGCTGCGGGATCCGCTTCTCCGGTGCCTTTTCCACCGCCAGCACTGTCTTGCCCTTGGCCAACCCGGTCCGGTTGCCCACGCGGAATATGTGGGTGTCGACCGCGAAAGTCTCGGCCCCGAAGGCGCAGTTCATCACCACATTGGCAGTCTTGCGGCCGACCCCGGGCAGGCTGGTCAGCACGTCGCGGTCCGCCGGAACCTCTCCGTCAAAATCACGCACCAGAATTTCCGATAGCCCGATCACGTTCTTGGCCTTGGTGTTGAACAGCCCGATCGTCTTGACGTGGGCTTTGAGGGCATCTTCGCCCAGCGCAACCATTTGCGCCGGGGTTTTCACAACGTCGAACAGTGCCCGTGTCGCCTTGTTGACTCCCACGTCGGTCGCCTGCGCTGATAGCACTACTGCGACCAACAGCTGATAGGTGTTGCCGAATTCCAGCTCGGTCTCGGGCGAGGGATTATCCTCGGCGAGGCGGCGGAAGAACTCGAAAATGTCGGCTTTGGTCACGGGGCGGGCGGTGCCTGAACCTTGGGATGCGCAGCCTTCCACTCCATCGCCTTCAGCACCCGGTTCTCAACCGAGGGATGGGTGTAGAACAGCAACTCCTGCAACGCCGCAGGCCGCGGATATCGATACTCGGCGGTCTTGACCAAGGCCGATGCCAGCGCATCAGGCTCGTTCACGGTTTGCAGCGAATAGGCATCGGCCTGTTTCTCGCCAATCCGGGTCAGACTGTTGGTTACCGGCGTGACTAGCAGCCCCAGCACCGCGCCAACCGCCATGAACACCGGCAGTCCACGCGCTTCACCCAATTGCGCGTCGCTGCCCAGCAGCCGTGCCGCCGGAGCAAACAGGCGGTTGAGCAGATAGAAAAACAGCATCGCGAGCAGCGGCATCAACACCACCGAACGCCAGGCATGGCCGAGCTTGTAGTGCCCCGCCTCATGCCCGGTCACAGCAACGACCTCGGCCAGCGACGCTTCCTTCAGTGCGACATCGGAGATCGCGATCCGCGCCGCCGGACCAATTCCGGTGACATTGGCAGTGAACCGTTCGGACTGGCGCGAACCATCGTACATGAAGATCCGATCATGCGGGATCGCAACATCGTCGGCTATCTTCTCAAGCGCGGTGCGGACTCCGCCCGGCGGCACCGGCTCGTACCTGTTGAACAGCGGTGCGATCAGACTCGGGCCGACCAGTAGCATAAACAGGACAACACCCGCGGCAAAGCCTCCGCCCCACAACCACCAGCGTGCGCCGGTCTTGCGGATCAGGGCATAGACCCCAAGCATGAACAGCCCTCCCAGGACAATCTCGAAAGCCTCGCCAAGCGCCCACTGACCGAGGAAATCGCCCAGAGGCTGCTTGGACAGATCATAGGCATGTTGGCGCTGCCAATCGGTGTAGAGCGTCCAAGGCAAGGTCAGCAGATCGGCAATGGCAATGTAAGCCGCGCTCACTGCCAAAGTCATCGCAGCCCAGCTTCGCTTCGACAGTCTGCCCGTCACCCTATCGAGCAAACGGGACCGCACGATCAGCCAGGCCACCAACAGCGAAACTGCGACCCCCGCGAACAGCAAGATGTGATTGCCGGTGGTATAGGCCTGCGCCTTGGCCAGTGCTTCGGCACCCAGGCCGTCAATCATGCGGGCGGTTTCTTCTGCCGGTGTCATGCGCACTCCCCTGTGTGTGTATTATTTGCATAATACGGCGGAGATGCGATCAGGCAAGCCCCAAAACTTGCGCCATCTGGTAACGCCCGGGCGCTTTGCCGACCAGCCATTCGCCCGCGCGCACCGCGCCGCGCGCGAAGATGCTGCGGTCTTCGGCCAGGTGAGAGAGGCTGAGCCGTTCGCTGTTGCCCAGAAACTGGACCGTGTGATCGCCCGCGACCGATCCGCCGCGCAATGATGCAAAGCCGATCTCGCCGCGCACCCGCGCCCCAGTGATCCCGTCACGCCCGCGCGCCGAATGGGCCGCCAGATCGATCCCACGGCCCTTGGCGGCGGCTTCGCCCAAGAGCAGTGCGGTGCCCGATGGCGCATCAACTTTCATCCGGTGGTGCGTCTCAACCACTTCGATGTCCCAGTCCTCACCCAGCCGGCTGGCAGCTTCGTGAACCAGATGGGCCAGCAAGGTAACACCCAGCGAAGTGTTGCCGGTTTGCAGGACGGCGATGTTTTCCGCCGCTGCATCACACAGCCAGTGGTGCCGTTCTTCAAGGCCGGTGGTGCCGACCACGATAGGCACGCCCGCCGCAACCGCTGCGTCCAGATTGCCTTCGAGCGCTGCCGGAGCGGAGAAATCAACCAGCACGTCCGAGGCCGCTGCCAGTGCCGCCAGATCGCCGCCCTGATCAACCCCGCCGGCAAAGACCTCTCCCGCCGCCGCAATCGCTTCGATCAGCGCCGCCCCCATGCGCCCCGCGCTGCCGATGATGCCGATTCTTGCCACAGCACTGAACTCCAGACCCGTTCGGGCTGAGCTTGTCAAAGCCCTGCCCTTGCTTCTTGCAACGCTTGAAGGAAAAGCAGTCTTTCGACAAGCTCAAGACGGACGGGAATGTGGCAAGAGTGATTGGCATCCGCAACATCGTGATCCTGACTGGCGCAGGCATTTCCGCCGAGAGCGGGATCGATACCTTTCGCAGCGCTGGCGGATTGTGGGAACAGCACCGGGTTGAGGATGTCGCGACCCCGGAAGCCTATGAGCGCGATCCCGATCTGGTGCTGCGGTTCTATGACATGCGCCGCGCAGCCATTCAGGAGAAAGAACCGAATGCGGCGCACATGGCATTGGCGCGGCTGGAGGCGGAGTGGGAGGGCAAGCTGCTGCTCGTCACCCAGAACGTCGATGATCTGCACGAGCGCGGCGGCTCGGCGCGAGTGTTGCACATGCACGGCACCCACCTCAATGCATGGTGCACCAGCTGCGATGTCCGCAGCCGGTGGACCGCGCCGCTGATCGATCGGCCGCCCTGCCCAGTGTGCAGCGCGCGCAGCCTGCGCCCTGACGTGGTCTGGTTCGGTGAGATGCCCTACCGGATGGGCGAAATCTATGCCGCGCTGCGCGAGGCTGACCTGTTCGTGTCGATCGGCACCTCGGGCGCGGTCTATCCCGCCGCCGGTTTCGTCCAGAACGCGGTGGAACTGGGTGCGCAGACGCTGGAGCTCAATCTGGAAGCCAGCCAAGGCTCGCACTGGTTCCACGAATCGCGGCTCGGCCCGGCGAGCGAAGTGGTTCCAGCCTGGGTGGAGGAGATATTAGGCTGACCCACAGCCCCGGCACTCGGCATCCTTCGCTATCCGCATTGTCCGAAGGCTCGGCACCAGCCCTTCGAACACGTGGAGCTGCCCCCACTGTGGATCGCCCAGCGCGGCCTTGCCATTCAGAATGATCCGGATCGCCTGCATGGCTGCAAAAGCACCGACCATCCCGACCATTGCGCCGAGCACGCCGTCCGCCGCGCAGTTATCGCAGTCCTCGGCATCGAAAGCATCACCGACAAAACAGCGATAACAGGACTGGCCCGGCAGATGCCCGGCAAAATTTGCAACCTGTCCTTGGAATCGGCCAATTGCTGCGGTTACCAGCGGAATACCGTGCGCCACGCAGGTGTCTGAAACCAGCAGCCGAGTCGCGAAATTGTCACAGCCATCGAGCACTAAGGAACTGCCTTCGAGCTCCCGTGCGGCTGGAATCCCCCCCCCGATTCGTCCAACGACCGCACGGGGCCGGAGCACCGGATCGAACCGGTGGACCCATTCAGCCGCGATCTCAGCCTTGAACCGCCCGATATCGGCCGGTGTAAAGATCGTCTGGCGCTGAAGGTTGCTCGCCTCAACCACATCGTCGTCGATCAGGGTCAATTGGCCCACTCCTGCGGCCGCCAGGTATTGCAGCGCCGGACTGCCGATCCCGCCGCATCCGATCAACACAATATGGGCCTCAGCCAATGCCATCTGCCCCGCGCCGCCCACTTCGGGCAGCACGATATGGCGGGCAAATCGGTCAAGACGGTCGGGCGGCATGGGCATTGCCTCGCGCCTTAAGGCGAATTCGCGCTACCGCAAAGGAAGTCTCTTGCCCGGGCCGCGCCGATGCGGCACTTAATCGCGCAATTAAGAAAATTGGGAAGAGCGATGCATTACGCCGAACTGCGAGCAGTACGTGAAGAATTGACCGGGCCGGGGGGGCAGTTCGAGATTGTCGAAGCCAATGTGCTCGGCAACACGCTGCGGACCTTCAAGGCCGCGCCGCCATCGGTCCGCGAATTCTGGCTCTCGACCGCCGCGTGGGGGGACCGGCCATACCTGATCTATGAAGGCGAAGTGTTGAGCTATGCCCGGGCCCATGCCCATGCTGCTGCCATCGCCGCCTGGCTGTGGGATCAAGGCATCCGCCCTGGTGACCGGGTGGCAATTGCGATGCGCAACTATCCCGAATGGATGGTGATCTATTGGGCCTGCACAGCCATCGGCGTCGCCGCAGCCGGGCTCAATGCGTGGTGGACCGCAGCCGAAATGGAAGCCGCGCTGAACGATGCTGAGCCAAAGGCAATGTTCATCGATGCCGAGCGGCTGGCCCGCTATCGAGAGCTTCCGGCTCTGCAAGGCACGATCCCGCTGGTCGGCGTACGGCTGGCTGAATATCCCGGCGATGTGACGTCCTATGCCGATGTGATCGCCAGCGGCGGGGCCATGCCCGACGTAGCAGTCGATCCTGATAGCGATGCCTGCATCTTTTACACCAGCGGCACCACCGGCTTTCCCAAAGGAGCACAGCTGACCCACCGCGGCTGCATCGCCAACCTGATGAACATGCTTTATTCGACCACCGCACAGGCCATGGCGGTTGAGCGCGCCACGGGTGAAGCACCACCAGCCGACCCGCCGGTGCCGGTATCCTTGCTGACCACACCGCTGTTCCACGTCACCGCCAACAATTGCGGTGCCTACCTGACCAGCGCAGCAGGCGGGGCGATCGTCCTGATGTACAAATGGGATGCGGGGGCGGCGCTGAAACTGGTTGAGCAATACCGGATCACCGGAATCAGTGGTGTGCCGGTAATGGCGCGCGAGATTGTCAATCATCCGGATTTCGCCACCACCGACACGTCCAGCTTGACCGGTATTTCCGGCGGCGGAGCGCAGTTGCCGCCCGATCTGGTGCTCAAGATTGACGAGACCGTCAAGACTGCCCGGCCAACCACCGGCTATGGGATGACCGAAACCTGCGGGATCATCACTTCGGTCAGCGGCGATTTCTTTGTTGCCAGGCCGGACAGCGCTGGGCCATCGATGCCCAGCTTTGAAGTCAAAGTGGTTGACGATGCCGGTAACACGCTGCCCGAAGGCGACGTTGGCGAGTTGTGGGTCAAGGGCTCACCCGTGATCAAAGGTTATGTCAATCGTCCCGATGCGACCGCCGAAACCATCACCGATGGCTGGCTCCACACCGGCGATATTGCCCGGATTGACGAGGACGGATTCATCTTCATCGTCGACCGCAAAAAGGATCTTGTGATTCGCGGCGGAGAAAACATTTCCTGCACCGAAGTCGAGGCCATCACCTATCGCCATCCGGCCGTTGCCGAATGCAGTGTGTTCGGCGTGCCCGACCAGCGGTTAGGAGAGGAAGTCGGCATCGCGGTCTACCTCAAGCCGGGGCACAAGCTCGAACAGACCGAACTGCAAAAGCACTGCCTCGATCTATCCGTGAAGCACAAGGTGCCGCGCTATGTCTGGTTCATGGATCAGCCGCTGCCGCGCAACGCCAGCGGCAAATTTCTGCGCCGCGAATTGCGCGATGAGCTCTGCAAGACAGTAGTGGAGGCATAAGCCATGGCTGACCTGGACGGACGGATTGCCCTCGTTACCGGCGCTGCCAAAGGACTTGGAGCCGCTACGGCCCGCGCGCTGGCGGCAGCCGGGGCCAAGGTGGCGGTAACCGATATCGCCGCGCCACACGAACTCGCTGCCGAAATTGGCGGGATTGCGCGTGCGCAAGATGTGACCAGCGAGGCCGATTGGGCCGGGGTGATGGACTGGCTGCGGGCTGAGGCAGGCGGGCTCGACATTCTGGTCAACAACGCCGGGCTGTGGCTGTTCAGGCCCATCCTGGAAACCACGCTGGACGATTGGCGGCGGCTCCACGCTGTCAATGTCGAAGGGGTTTTTCTGGGCACCCGCGCCGCAATCCCCCTACTTGCCGAACGCGCGCACCTGTGGCGCGGCGGAACCGCGATCGTCAACCTTTCGTCAGCTGCTGGGCTCGAAGGAGCGGCCGGTGCGACTTGCTACAATTCAACCAAGGGTGCGGTGCGGTTGTTCACCAAAGGCTGCGCGAAGGAATTGGCTGCAGCCCGCATCCGGGTCAATTCGGTCCACCCCGGCGTGATCGATACCGATATGGGCCGTACCCTGATCGATGACTTTGCCGCAGCGCAAGGAGTGGGAGGTAACGAGAGCTTGGCTGGTGTAGCAGCAATGCACCCACTGGGCCATCTGGGCGAAGTAGTGAACGTTGCGGACGCCGTGGTGTTCCTCGCCAGTGACCGCGCCGCCTTTACCACCGGCAGCGAACTGGTGGTCGATGGAGGGCTGACGGCCTGATCGGCATGTGATGGAATGTCGAGGGTGGCCTAGCTCTCCAGCTGCCGCAACAAGCTCCGCACGTCGCCATCCATGTCGGCATCGCGGGTCCGCAGGTCCTCGATCAGGCGGACCGCGTGGATCACGGTCGAGTGATCCCGCCCGCCGAATTTGCGGCCAATCTCAGGATAGCTGCGCGGGGTCAGCACCTTGGCAAGATACATCGCGACCTGACGCGGACGAACCACTGCGCGGGCGCGGCGCTTGCTGCTCATCTCGGTCCGGTCAACCCGGTAGAACTGGCAGACCGTGCGCTGGATTTCGTCGATGGTGATCCGGCGGCGGTTGGCCGAAAGGATGTCGGTCAGCTGCTCTTCGGCCAGCTGCAGCGAAACGGCCTGCCCGGTCAGCTGGGCATAGGCGATCAGCTTGTTGAGCCCGCCGACCAGTTCACGGACGTTGCGGTTGATCGTGCGGGCGAGGAATTCGACCACGTCAGCGGGAACATGGGTTGGCGAAAAACGCAGCAACCGGTGCTCAAGGATCACTCGGCGCAGCTCAATGTCGGCAGGCTGGATATCGGCCACGAGGCCCATTGAGAGCCGCGAGAGCAGGCGCTGCTCGACCCCGTCTAGCGCCTGCGGGGCGCGATCAGCAGCGAACACCAGCCGCTTGCCTTCGGCCAGCAACGCGTCGATCGTATAAAGCAGTTCTTCCTGCGCGCTGGCCTTGCCGATGATGAACTGAATATCGTCCACCAGCAGCAGATCAAACCCGCGCAGCCGGGTCTTGAACTCGATTGTCTGGTTCTGGCGCAGCGCCTGGACGAATTCGACCATGAAGCGTTCGGCTGAACAGTAGAAGATCCGCGCCCGCGGGTGGGCGGTGAGATAGGCATGGCCGATTGCGTGAAGCAGGTGGGTCTTGCCTTGGCCGGTCGCCGCTTTGAGATAGAGTGGGGCGAACTGCGGGGTCTCGGTCGCGGCCATGCGTTGTGCCGCATTGCTGGCCAGCACGTTGGCGCTACCAGTAACGAAGGTGGTAAACGTCAACGACGGATCGAGCCCGATCGAGGTCTGCCCGAGCGAGCCGAGTTCGGCCGCGCCCATGCCCAGTGCATCGCCGGGTTGCGATTGCTGAGCGGCATCACCGCCACGCCGCGCGCCATCGAACCTCAGGCCTTGAGGGGCGCGACGGCCCGGCATCACCGAAATGCGAACATGGCGCACATCAGGGCGAGCAATCTTCCAGGCCAGTGAAAGGCGGTCGGCAAACCGGTCGGCAACCCAATTGGCCGAAAATTCGGTTGGCAGGTACAGGTCGAGTGTGCCGGTTTCCTTGCAGAAGGCCCCCAGTTGCACCGGCTTGATCCATTGGCTGTGCAATTGCTGGCCAAGATCCTTGCGCAGGCCCTGGCTGATGTCAGCCCAGTCCGCCGCAAAATCGAGCGCTTCCTGCTCGTCGCGCAGGCGCTCTTGCTCCGTCTTTGCCGGGGCGGCGCTGTTGCCTTGCAATCCGCCCATACCAGTTTCCGTCACGCCTTTATGCCCCCGCACGAATGCCCTTGCCCCAGCGCGCGCTGCCACGCACCGCCCAATGCCAGCCGCCCTGAAGCCCGCACAAGAACCTGTTTTGTTGTGAAGCCCTAGAGGCCGGAAGGCCGCTGGGACATGGCAGTATCTATGGACGGTTCCGCAGCCGGAGCAAGGCGCTCATGGTAAAAAAACTGAAATAAAGGCCCTTGACTCTGTCTGACCCCCGGAAAATCCCGAATTCTATTTCAAGATGCTGATTTAACTGAAAATTTGCGATCCCGGAATCGCGAATCGCAGGAATTCAGCCCCTTGGTGCGCCGCAGCACTGTCCCCCTTCCGGACAAGCAAAAGGGCCCGCCGGATTCCCGGGGGCCCTTGCCAGTTGGTGTTCCGTTTTCGTCCCGCGAATCGCCTGCGGGGGGAGGCCGAATCAGAGCGCAGCGACTCGCTTCGTCAGACGCGAGAACTTGCGGGCAGCGGTGTTCTTGTGGAGCACACCGCGCGCGACACCGCGGGCCAGTTCAGGCTGAGCCGCTTTCAGTGCGTCGGCAGCGGCCGACTTGTCGCCAGCACCCAGGGCCGCTTCGACCTTCTTCACGAAGGTGCGGATGCGTCCGATGCGGTTGCCGTTGATCTCGGCGCGCTTGTCGTTGCGGCGGATGCGCTTTTTGGCTTGTGGCGAATTGGCCATGATCGTCCTTGAATATCTCGTGCAAAACGGGGCTCCGAACTGAATCGGACCCGCAGGAAGCGCGGCCCTTAACGGTGCCCGCCCGAATCGTCAAGCGAAGTGGCTCACCTCTGGCATTTCGGGCAGAACCAGGTGCTGCGTCCGCCTTGGGCAAACCGCTGGATCGGCGCGCTGCACCGGGTACAGGGTTGTTCATGACGGTCATAGACCTCGAACTGCTTTGAGAAATAGCCAAGCTCGCCATCAACCTGTGCGAAATCGCGCAAGCTGGATCCGCCCGCCTCGATCGCTTCGCTGATTACTGCGCAAATTTGCGGCACCAGCCGGTTCAGCGCCCGGCCAGAAACACGTCCCGCCGCCTTGCGCGGATCGATCCTCGCCCGGAACAGCGCTTCGCAGACGTAGATGTTGCCCAGCCCGGCGACGATCCGCTGATCGAGCAGCATCAGCTTGATCGCGGCGGTGCGGCCCGCCATGGCGGATTTCAGGTGCGCGGCAGTCAAGGCATCGCCCAGCGGCTCTGGCCCCAGCCCGGCAAAGACGGGCCATTCGTCCAGCCCGTCGGTCGCAACCAGATCGACCGAGCCGAACCGGCGCGGATCGCACAGCGCCAGTCTTGCTCCGCGATCCGTTTCCAGGACCAGATGATCGTGCTTGCCCAGGTCTTCCGGTTCGATCCGCCACCGCCCCGACATGCCAAGGTGGAACACCATGGTTTGCCCCCGATCGGTGTGGATCAGCCCGTATTTGGCACGGCGCGACAGGCCGATGACCTTGGCTCCGGTCATGATCTGGACCAGATCGACCGGAAATGGTCGCCGCAGTCCGGCACGGCGCGGCTCGACCCGCGCCAGCCGCGCACCTTCGAGATGGCGGGCCAGCCCGCGGACGGTGGTTTCGACTTCGGGAAGTTCAGGCATCAAACGTGATTATGCCCTGCACCGCGGCCCAGCAATCAGTTTCTCATTGCAACTAAATCTGTGCAGGCCTAGGCAAGGGCCCGCAAACAAGATCCCCGGGAGAATGCCATGTCGCTTTCGTTACACCAGGCCAGCGTGCCGACTTTCATCGCCATGCTCACCAACATCAAGAGCTGGCTCGACAAAGCTTCCGCCCAGCAGGACGAGGGCTTGCTGATCGAAGCCCGGCTTGCGCCAGAGATGTTCGCGTTGGCGCGGCAGGTGCAGATCGCATCCGACACCGCCAAGGGCGCAGCCGCGCGGCTGGCCGCCGTCGATGCTCCGGCAATGCCTGATACCGAAGCCAGCTTTGCCGACCTCAAAGCGCGCTGCGACAAGACCATCACCTACCTCCATTCGATCGAAGCCGATGCCTACAGTGCTGGCGAGACGCGCGAGATCATCATCACTTTCCCCAATGGCAGCGGACTGCGGTTTGACGGGAAAACCTTTCTGACCGGGTATGCCTTGCCCAATTTCTATTTCCACGTCGCGATGGTCTACGCGATCTTGCGCAATCAGGGAGTGGCGCTGGGCAAGCAGGACTTCCTTGCACACCTTGCCCCGAACATGTTTGCGCCGCCCGCCTGAAGGCCAGAACTGCACACGCTTTCACTGGCACGTCCGGGCAACTGACGCTAAGGCGCGCGGCATGAGTGAAACGGTATCTTTCGGCTATGACGAGGTCTCCCCCGAGGAGAAGACCGCCAAGGTTGGCGCGGTGTTTTCCAGCGTCGCGGCCAAATACGATGTGATGAACGATGCGATGTCGGCGGGGATGCACCGGTTGTGGAAGGACAAGTTCGTCCGCCGGGTCAAACCGCAGCCCGGCGAGCAGATCCTCGACATGGCCGGCGGCACTGGCGACATTGCGTTCCGGATGGCCGCGCACGGGGCGACGATCACTGTCTCTGATATCAATCAGGAAATGCTCGATGTCGGGATCGAGCGGGCGATGGACAAGGGCCTCGACGATCTGGTCTGGTCACGCCAGAATGCCGAAACGCTGACGTTTCCGGACCGGTTCTTCGATGGCTACACCATCGCTTTCGGGATTCGCAACGTCACCCGGATCGATGCGGCACTGGCCGAAGCCTACCGCGTGTTGAAGCACGGCGGGCGGTTTTACTGCCTCGAATTTTCGACCACACAATGGCCCGGTTTCAAAGAGATTTACGATTTCTATTCGCACAAGCTGGTCCCCAGGATCGGCGAAGCGATCGCCGGGGATGCCGATTCTTATCGCTATCTGATCGAATCGATCAGGCGGTTCCCGCCAATGCCGGAATTTGAGAAAATGATCCGAACCGCTGGCTTCGTGAATACCCGGGTCGAACCGATTCTGGGTGGACTGGTAGCCATTCACTCCGGCTGGAAAATTTGACCCGCCCCACCACTCATATCTTCCGCCTGCTGCGTTGGGGCCGGACTCTGGCCAAGCACGGTGCGCTGCGCGGGATTGAACGCGATCCCAACACCCCGCCGCAGGTCCGCCGCCTGCTTCGGCTCGCCCGGTTTGGCACGTTCCAGCCCGAAGTTCCGGACTATGCCGGGGCGTTTCAGGCGATTGGTCCGGCGGCGATCAAGCTGGGGCAAACCCTGGCGACCCGGCCTGATATTGTGGGGGATGCGGCAGCCAGCAACCTGCTCGCGCTGCAAGACCGCTTGCCGCCAGTGGCCTTTGACGCAATCCGGCGCGAGATCGAGGCGAGCTTTGGCAAGCCGATCGACAGCCTGTTTGCCAGTATCGAGGAGGAGCCGGTCGGTGCCGCCTCGATCGCGCAGGTTCATCGCGCGGTCACCACCGAGGGGCAGACCGTTGCGGTCAAAGTGCTGCGCCCCGGCATCCGCGAGAAATTCGGCGCGGATATCCAGACCTATGAATGGGCCGCCGCGCATCTTGAGGCGTTGGGCGGCGAACCGGCCCGGCTTCGTCCGCGGCAGACTATCGCTAATTTCAAGCGCTGGACCCTGCGTGAGCTCGACCTGCGGCGCGAGGCTGCCTCGTCGTCGGAACTCGCTGAAATGATGCAGGCGACCGAGAACTACCGGGTTCCGGGGATCGACTGGGATCGCACCAATGGCCGGGTGATGACGATCGACTGGATCGACGGGATCAAGATCAGCGAGACTGAAGCGTTGCGTGCCGCCGGGCACGATCTGGGCGCCCTGGCCGAACATCTGGTGCTGACCTTCTTGCGCCAGGCGATCGGGCACGGCTTCTTTCACGCCGATATGCATCAGGGAAATTTGTTTGTTCAGGCCGACGGCACCTTGGCGGCGATCGATTTCGGGATCATGGGCCGGATTGACCGGCGCGCACGGTTGTGGCTGGCCGAAATCCTCTATGGGCTGACCACCGGCAATTACCGGCGCGTCGCCGAGATTCATTTCGAAGCGCAATATGTGCCGAGCTATCATTCGGTCGATGAATTTGCGACCGCCTTGCGCGCGGTTGGCGAGCCGACCCGGGGCCGCCCGGTGAGCGAGCTGTCGGTCGGGCAAATGCTGGACAGTCTGTTCGCAATCACTCGCGAGTTCGACATGCAAACCCAGCCGCACCTGCTGCTGCTGCAAAAGACCATGGTGATGGTCGAAGGCCTCGCGACCCAGCTCAACCCTGCGATCAACATGTGGGACGTTGCTGCGCCTTACGTACGTGAATGGATCCGCGACGAGCTTGGGCCGGAAGCCGCGATTGCTGACCGGCTGCGCAAGGACGCGCAAACCCTGCTTCGCCTGCCCGATCTGGTCCGCCGGATCGAAGACAAGTTCCCGGCCAAGGGCGGTGCGCCGGAACTTGCGCCGCTGCCCGAGATCGAGCTGGTCTGGGACAAGCGTCAGGGCGGACGCAGCTGGCCAGGCTATCTGGCCGCTGCATTGGCCGGAGGCGGCGTGCTTTGGGTCGCCCAGACGCTCGGCTGGCTATAGCGCGATGGATCTCGAAGCCCTGCTCCATCACTTCTTCGAGACCGACGATCCAGCCGCGCTGACCGAGGCCGAATTTGCCCTGGCGCTTGAACGGCTGAAGATCGGTTTCGGGGTAGAGCGCGATCCGGGCCGCAAGTTCGCGCTGTGGGCCTTGCTTCACACCTTCGATGCGGCGCCTTTTCCGGCCGATGCCTTTCCCAAGGACCCTCAGCTGAAAGCCGCGGCCGAGGATTACCTCAGCGCTGCGTTTCGGCTTGAACGGTTCGGCGATCAGGAGGATTAGGTCGGTAACGGGATTGGCTACCGAACCTCTCCCCCCCACACCGTCCATCCTGAGCGTGTCGAAGGATCGGTTTTCTTCCGGCGGCAGGGTCTGCCGCAGAAAAAAGACAGTGCTTCGACACGCTCAGCACGGACGGGTTTGGGTTAGACTCTCTGATCGAACTCCAACCAAGCAAAACGCCCCGAACTCGGCTGAGTCCGGGGCGCTTTGTTTGCTAGCCTGGCGTAGAATCAGAACTCCACGCCCGTCCGCAGTCCGATCGTGCGCGGCTGGATCGGCACCACATAGGGCCGCGTGCCACACTGACCGCATTGCAGGAAACGTGACAGCTGGCCGCGCTCGTCAAGAACGTTCGATGCGAAGAGCTCGAGGTTGAACATCCCGAAATCCGCTCCGAACGCGAGGTTGAGCGTCGCGAAAGCGGGCAGTTCGCCTATCGTCGCAGCAGGCCCAGCGCGGACCTCGCTGGCCGCA
Source organism: uncultured Novosphingobium sp. (assembly GCA_937860195.1). Classification (GTDB taxonomy): domain Bacteria; phylum Pseudomonadota; class Alphaproteobacteria; order Sphingomonadales; family Sphingomonadaceae; genus Novosphingobium. The sequence continues at coordinate 7,098 of CALMBN010000005.1, read as the reverse complement.
GAGCCCTGGTACGAAGCATTTAGCTGCCCGTAAACCTTGGTCGTGCCGCCCAGCTCTGCCGTGTAACGCGCGGTCCCGGCAACCTTGAACTTCGGCGTGATCGGCAGTCGGGTGCCAGATGGTGACGCGATCGAGTTGGGATTGCCGTTTGGCAGAGTGTTGGTGCAAGCGAAGGTCAGATCCTCTCCTTCGCACAGGTTCTTGGTGATCTTGGCATCGGTATAGGCCGCCGCAACCTGCAAGCTGAACGGCCCGCGATTATAGGCGATATCGATGTCGATCCCCCGAATCCGGGCATCCGGACCGTTGTGGATTTCGGTGAAGCTGTTTTCGCCCAGAAACGCAAACTGGAACTTCTTCCAGTCCTGCTGATAGATCGCGCCGTTGATCCGCAGACCCGGAGCCAGCGTAACTTTCCAGCCCAGCTCATAGTTGATCAGAAAGTCAGGCGCATAGGGTGGAATGGTGCCGCGTCGGTTGATCCCACCGGGGCGGAAGCCCTTTGAAGCGGTGGCGTAGAACAGCATGTCGTTGTTGGGCTTGTAGTTGAGGTTGAGGCGCCAGGTGACTCCGTCTCCATCAGCCTTGACCGGATCGACCGAGCTGCCGTTCCAGACCCCCAGATTGGTGCACGGCGTGCCGGGGATGGCCGCCGGGAACAGCGTGACACCGGGCGTGCCCGCCACCGGGCGCAGGCGCGATCCGGTGGTGGTAAAGCACTGGGCGACGCCGGTGCGCGATGATCCGGCGGCGTTATGCGGGGTGTCGGAGAAGTTGAGGTTGGGATTGCGGCCAAAGCCGAAGAACCCGATCAGGCTGTTGTCGAACTTGTAATAGCGGCCCCCGGCGGTGAGCGTCAGCTGATCGGTGAAATCAAAGCTGGCTTCACCAAATGCGGCATAGTCCTTGTCGATGCGGTGCTGCTTGGTCAGCCACAATGTGCCCGGCAGGCCATTGACCGAGCGGAGCGGGCCGAGGTTGGCGACCTGATAGTCCTGGAAAATGTCGTTCGACTGGTACTGATAGAAGACGCCGCCGACCACCCGGAAGCGGTTTTCTTGCGGCGATGCGATCCGCAGTTCCTGGCTGAACTTCTTGAAGTGATCGCTGCCGACCACCTTCTGGCGCGGGTCGATGGTGTTGCCCAGCGCGTCGTTGAAAAAGAAGTAGCCGGACAGGCCGCCATAGTACGAGTAGAGCGCGTCGTAAGCTTCCGAATAATCAGTATAATCGCTGGAGCTGGCGGTCTTGCGATCGAGGTAGGCCCCGGCATAGGTCACGTCCCAGTTGCCGATCTTGCCTTCGATCGTGAGCGCCGCCTGAGTAAACTTGTCGCTCCTAAATTCGGGAGCAAAGTGCTGAACCTGCAGATCGCCAACCGAGGGGTCAAAGGCGAAATTGCCTTCTGAACTGGTGCTCTGGTACATCACCGCCGGGGTGATGGTCCAATTGTCGTCCAGCTCGATCCCCAGCGCCGCACGGCCACCGATGGTTTCGGCGGTGTTGTAGTTTTCCTCAACAAAGGCCGCGTTGTTCACACGGATGCCGCCATTGGTCGAGGGCGGGCAGCCGAGCGGGTTCGGCTCGGGCAGGAACGCGCGGCAGCCCGGGACATTGTCGATATACCCGGCATCGCGCTTGTAGAAGCCGACCACCCGGATCGCCATCCGCTCGCTCAGCGGAGCGTTGGCGAAGAATTCGAACTTGCCGCCAATGCCGCCGCCGGACACCGAATTGACTTCGGCATCCATCCCGCCATCAAATTTGGAAGGATCGGGCTTGTTGGTGATGATCCGGATCGTCCCGGCCTGCGACGAGGCTCCATAGAGCGTGCCTTGCGGGCCCGACAGGCTTTCGATCCGGGCAATGTCATAAATGTGGACATCAAGGTTTCCGCCGATCGTGGTGACCGGCTGTTCATCGAGGTAGACCCCGACCGAAGGCAATGAGCCCGAGTGGTTGCCGTCTCCGCCCGAAGCGACCCCGCGCATGTAGATGACGTTCACACCAGGGGTGCCGCTACCCTGAAAGGTCACCGAAGGGAGCTGCTGCGCGTAGCCGCTGAAGTTCGAGATGTTGAGCTGGTCGAGCTTGGCCGTGCCGATCGCCTGGATCGAAATCGGAACCTTCTGCAAGCTTTCCGAACGCTTTTGCGCGGTGACGACGATTTCAACGTCGCTCACCTCGTCTTCGGCAGCAGCATCCTGCGCCAGCGCTGGCGCAGCGATCAGCGCGGTGGAGGTGAAGAGTGCCGCGAATGTGGCGCGGCGGGTGGCGGTTCGCATGCAGATAACCCCTATTCTGGTTTGTCGCCGGGACACTGATTCCCGCGCGGCCTCCCGTCAAGCAGGCGCGTCAAAAAAACCAGCAATCGGCAGGCCAGCGTGGCAGATTTACCACGATGGCGGCGCAGCGGGATAAGAGTCCAGAACCACTCCCAAAACTGCGCGGAGCGGGCCCAGGTGGGCATCAAAGACTTTCCAGGCTTCAGTCCCTTCGCGAAAGATCGGCTGGCGGACCTGCTCGGAGCTGGGCGTGCGCACGGCCCGCTCGGTCTTGTGGAAGGACAGGCAGGCCTCCTCGAATTCGACCCCGCAATAGGCCAGCAGGCGGCGCACCTCAGCCTCGGTCTCGTCGACCATGGTTTCGTAGGTGACCCGGTGGACCGCGCCGGGTTGAACCCGGTCAAAGTGCGCCATAAGCCGCACGTAATCGCGGTAATACCGGCCCATGTCGGTCAGCGAATAGCTGAACGCCTGACCCTTGGCGAAGTGCTGTTTGAAGTTCGAAAAGCAGCAGCCGAGCGGATGACGCCGCGCGTCCACGATCTTCGCATTCGGCAGGATCAGCCGGATATAGGCGACGTGCAGCCAGTTGTTGGGCAGCTTGTCGATGAACAGCGGGCGTTCGGTCTTGCGCTGGATTCGGGTCCGCTCAAGGAATTCCTCTCCCTGCCGCGCGAGTTGCTCGGCGCTCAAGCCGAGCAGGTTCTGGGGATAGGCCCCGCCGCGCCGGGCCATGACCGGGATGTCGGGCAATTCGGTTGTGCCTTCGATCAGACTGTGGCTTGACAGGATCTGCTCGACCAAGGTTGATCCAGCGCGCGGCATTCCGAGCACGAAGACCGGATCTGGCGCATCGCAGCCTTGTCCGGCCCGGGCGGCGAAGAATGCCGGAGTGCAGAGCTCGATCAGCCGGTCGACCAGCCGCGTTGTCTCATCCGCGTCGTAGTCCAGTTCAGTCCGGCGCAGCGCGTTTCCGGCTACATAGTGGGCAAAGGCAGCATCTGCCTGCCCGCGATCCTCCAGCGCCTTGCCCAGCGCAAAGTCGAGGTGGAAGCGGTCTTCCTTGGCCACGGCCCCGCCTGCCAGTGCCGCCTCCATTGCGGCGATATCGGCGTCTGAGAACTTGACCGTCTTGAGATTGGCCAGGCTCCACCACACTTCGCCCAGCCCCGGCATGATCGCAATCGCCTTGCGGTAAGCCGCGATCCCGTCATCCAGCCGCCCGACGGTTTTGAGCATATGGCCAAAGCTCATCCACACCCGCGGCTGGTTCGGAGATTGCTGCAGTACCAGCTCGTAAAACCCGATCGCTTCGTCGAATTCACCGATCCGGCCCAGTGCAGCGGCCTGCAGGTTGGCGTGGCCGGGATTGTCCGGCTCTTCGGCGAGGACCTGGCCAAGCTGTTCGATCGCTTCGGTCGGGCGGTTCTGGCGATAAAGCACCAGCGCCAGATTGGCCCGCGCGGCGGTGAATGAGGGTGACAGTTCAAGCGCCCGGCGCAGCAACGTTTCGGAATCCCGATAGCGCCCGATCCGCCCGGCCACTTCGGCCAGCATCCGGATCGCGGCGACTTCGAAAGGGCGTTCTTTCAGATGTTCGCGCAGCAGAAATTCGGCGCGCGGAATGTCGCTGCCATTCATCGCCACCGCCGCCTCGACGAGCCGCGCTGGGTATTGGCCGAGGCGTGAGAGCCAGCTGGTGGTGGTGACGTTTGTCATGCGCTGCCCTAGAAACATGGTGACGGCGCGGGATCAAGCGATAGGTTGCGCTGCAAAGGGGGAAAACACCAATGAACCGCAAACTGGGCTTCGCCGCGTTGCTGGCGCTGGTGATCGGCAACATGATCGGATCGGGGATCTATCTGCTGCCTGCAACGCTTGCTCCGCTGGGCTGGAACCAGCTCGCCGGGTGGGGGATCACGATCTGCGGCGCGCTGGCGCTGGCGCTGGTCTTTGCGCGGCTAGGGGCGAGGATACCGTTGGCAGGCGGGCCCTATGCCTATGCCCGCGCCGCATTCGGGCCATTGGCAGGATTCACGACAGCCTGGTCATACTGGGTGATGAGCTGGGTCGGCAATGCCGCGCTGGCCGTTGCCACCATTTCGGCATTGAGCCTGATCTTTCCGGTGATCGGTCAAGTGCAGGGCCTGCCCGCACTCCTGGCGGTGGGCTGTGTCTGGATCGTCACCTTGGTCAACATTCGCGGCGTTCAGGCCGCCGGGCGGGTGCAGGAAGTAACTGTGGCACTGAAGCTGCTGCCGCTTATCGTCCTGATCGGGCTTGCGGCATGGCTGCTGATCAGCGGCAGCGAGCGGGCCCCTGATCCGGGGGTGCCATTTTCTACGGGTGCTCTGGCCAGCGCGGCGGGGCTGACCTTCTGGGGATTTCTCGGCCTCGAAGCGGCGACAATTCCCGCCGACAAGATCGATGACCCAGCTCGCAATGTGCCGCGTGCGACGCTTTGGGGCGTGGCCATCACCGGGCTTGTCTACATCGGCATTTCGACCGCCTTTGCGCTTTACATGCCGGTTGCAGAGGCAACCGCTTCGGCCGCCCCAGTGGCCGATTTCCTCGGGCGTTATCTTGGTACCAACCTCGCCATGGTGGTCGCCGCCTGCGCCGCGATCAGCGCCTTTGGGACGCTCAACGGCTGGGTTCTGGTCCAGGCCGAAATGCCCTGGGCGATGGCTAAAGGAGGGGTTTTCCCGCAGTGGTTTGCTTCAGAAAACGCACGGGGGGCGCCGGTCCGATCCCATTTGGTATCAAGCGGCTTGCTTAGTCTGGTGACCTTGCTGAACTATCAGAAGGGCATGGGCGAATTGTTCGCCTTCGTCGCATCGGTCAGCCTTGCGGCGGGCCTGTTGGCCTACCTGATTTCAGCGCTGGCAGCGCTGAAGCTGGTGCGCGGTGATGCCTTGCTGACGCCCGCCGCCATAGTCGCAGCAGGCTTCACCGTCTGGGCCGAATGGGGCCTGGGCGGCGAGGCCATGGCCTATGGTGCCGTGCTGATCGCGGCCGGGCTGCCGGTTTACTGGTGGGTCAGCTCCGCAAAATCTTCCTGAGCAAGGGCCGGTCCGCCAGAATCGCATGCGCCGCGTTATGCCCTGGTGCACCGGTCACGCCGCCGCCCGGATGCGTGCCCGCGCCGCACATATAGAGCCCCTTGATCGGCCCACGATAATCGCCGTGGCCCAGCACCGGACGCGCCGCCCAGAGCTGATCGAGGCCCATGGTTCCGTGCATGATATCCCCGCCGATCAGGCCAAACTTGCGCTCCAGATCGAGCGGTGAGTGGATCTGCGTGGCGATGACGCTGGCCTTGAAATTGGGCGCATGGTCGTTGACGGTGCTGATGATCAGATCGGCAACTTCGCCGCGGTGCTTGTCCCAATCAACCGCCGGATCGAACTGTTGGCAGAACAGGCTGGCGACGTGCTGGCCCGGAGGGGCCAGACTGTCGTCCACCGTTGACGGGATCTTGATTTCGACAATCGGCTTTTTCGACCAGCCGTGCTGCTGCGCATCGATGAAGGCCTGGTCCATATAGTCCATCCCCGGCGCGATGATGATCCCGGCGGTGTGGTGTTCGGCTTTTTCCTTGCCGGGAAGCACGCTGAAATCCGGCAGCTCAGACAGTGCAACGTTCATCCGGAACGTGCCCGAACAGGTCTTGAAGCCCTTGATCCGCTTTTTGAAATCATCGTCCAGATCGCTGGGATCGACCAGTTGGCGATAGAGCAGCGCCGGGCCCGCGTTGGAGGCGACAATGCTCGCCGCAATCTCCTCGCCGCTTTCCAGCTTTACGCCGGTCACCTTGCCGCCATCGACCAGCACCTGCGCCACCGGAGCTTCAAGGCTGATCTCGACCCCGGCCAGCTCGCAAGCCTTGGCCATCGCCTGGGTAATCGCGCCCATCCCGCCGACTGCGTGGCCCCACGCGCCGAGCTTGCCGTTTACTTCGCCGAACACGTGGTGGAGCAGGACATAGGCCGAACCGGGGGTCGAAACCCCGGCGTAGTTGCCAACTACTGCGTCAAACGCAAAGGCGCTTTGCACCCGGTCATCCTCAAACCAGCCATCGAGGAATCCGCGCGCCGATTTGGTGAAAATGTCGAGCAAATCGCGCTGGACCGTCAGATCGAGCTTGGCCATCGGCCAGCCTTGCTGCGCGGCGGCGAGCATCGAGGAGAGGCCCCCGCCAACATTGGGCGGGATCTGCAGGCTGAGATCGCGCAGCACATTGGCGACCTTTTCCAGCGCCGCATCGTAGGCCGGGTAGGCCTCGGCGTCCTTTTTGGAGAACCGGGCAAATTCCGCTTCGGTCCGCCCGGCCCCGCCGCCCAGCTTCACATAGTCGCTCTCGAACGGGAAGAAGTTGCTGATCGTCCGTTCGATCACACGGTACCCGTGATCGTGCAGCTTCATGTCGGCGATCACCTTGGGCCGCAGCAGGCTGACGGTATAGCTCGCGGTCGAATTGCGAAAGCCGGGATGAAACTCCTCGGTCACCGCCGCCCCGCCGACGACATCGCGCCGTTCAACGATGCGGACTTTGAGGCCGGCGCGGGCAAGGTAGAAAGCACAGACAAGGCCGTTGTGCCCCGCCCCGATGATGACGGCGTCGTATTTCTTGGTCATTTATGGCTCCAGCCCGGCTTGGGGCGATGTTCTTGGGCAGCTTCTGGGATGAGTTCGCGGATGCGTCGGCAGAAACTACGCAAACAGACCTCCTTGTCGGACAGCGGCCCCATAGTGAAGCTGCGGCTCGCCATTCCCTGCTGCACGCGGGTGATCAGCATCGTGTCCTCGGCAT
>CALMBN010000004.1 GCA_937860195.1 uncultured Novosphingobium sp. | reverse complement strand
GGGGGCATAGCGGGGGTGGTTGAGTCCACCATCTGCTGGATGACTGCGTCCTGCTGTTCGGCTGGCAGGTGCTGGTATTCCGCCTCCCACTGCTGGGCCAGGCCGTGGATCATCCGCAGCATCGGCTGTGCATCGTAAAAACTGACCGAAGACAGGCAGCTACGAACCCGGGGATCGTCCTGATAGAAGATCGGCAGGGAGGTTCCGCCCCAGGGCAGCGCCAGCATGGTCTGCATGAAATCGGGTGAGACCAGATCGAACCCGGCATCTGCGCCATGCGGCTGAAGCTGGTTGTCAAACAGGTAATACGAAGGATTGCGCATCAGTTCGAAAATCGAGGCAGTCGATCCAACCGTGATCCCGGCACTGCGGGCGCGGTCGAGCCGGCAAATTGTGGCGGTTTCAAGCGCGTCGATCCCGGGCGTCTCAAGGACCAGCTCTGCTGCGATCTCGGCAAACGAGAACATGTATGAGGTTGAGGGTGCGACCAGCAGGCCTGCTTCGGCATAGGAGGCGCCGAACCGATCACGGACCTGATGGATGTAGCTTTGCTCGCCAGTGGTATCGAGGTGATGGCACCCGGCCTTGAGTGCTGCCTCAACCCCGGCAAGACCATAGTTCGCGAATGGACCCACGGTGTTGCAGACCACCTTGGCGCCTTTGAATGCGCGGATCAGCGATTCGACTTGGTGCTCGGACTCGATCACTTCGTAAGTCGCGGATTCGAGCCGGACGACGCGCTGCGCCATCATTTCGTGGATCCGCGCTGCGCTGCGGCCAACGGCGGTGAACGGGATGTTCTGGTCGATCAACCAGTCCATGATAAGCATGCCGGTGTAGCCGCTTGCGCCATAAACAACGACGGGATGCTGTGCCATGATCTGCTCCTGTGATTTGATACTGACGGCATAAGGACTGCCAGCACCCATTCGCCCCCCTATTGGAGGGGGGGAACTCGCGCGAATTGGAGTAGCTTCGGGAAACAGAGGACGGGAGGGAATGGCAATGGAAGCACAGACTCGGCATTTGCAGCGATCAACTCTGGTCATGAGGTTGGTCGGATGGACCTGCCTGCTGCTGGGCGGGGCCCTGCTGATCTACCCGCCAGGCTTTATCTGGGGTGTGCTGCCCGAAGGCGTACCACATGTTGGTCCGGCCCATGCAGCGTCGCCCTATGACGGTCTGCATCCCTACCTGTTCATGCTGCTGGCGCTCTACATCGGGTTTGGCCTGTGCCTGGTGCGCGGGGCCAGCGATCCCAAGCGCAACGTGGCGCTGTTCGATTTCGGGATTGTCGGTAATCTGCTGCACGCGCTGGTGATGATCCCGCAATCGTTCCTCTATCCCAACGAGCATGCCCATATGTGGGCCGATATTCCCGCCGCCTTCCTGATCGTCTGGGCGCTGTGGCGCTGGCATCCGGACCGCGTGACCCCAGCATGAGCACTGCGCCGGACTTCGATGTCATCGTCATCGGCAGCGGGTTTGGCGGGGCGATTTCGGCTGACCTGCTGAGCGGCCAGGGTCACAAGGTCTTGGTGCTCGAGCGCGGGCCGTGGCGCGATACGGTACCGGTTCGCTCGATGGGGATTGATGAACGCGCAGCCCTGCCGCTTGGTGGGCGGGTCTTCACCCATGCGCTGCGCAGTCTCAGGATCGGTCGATTCCGGCTACCGCTCAATCGCAACGGCTTGTTTGAGGTCCAGTCCTTCAAGGGCCTGCACGTTGCTTCTGCCTCATCGGTTGGCGGAGCGACCATCGCCTGGGGGGCGCTGGTTGAACGCCCGGAGGACCCGGCCTTCTGGCAGGACCGTCACCCCGATCTCGATGCCGCTTCGGTCGAGCAGCACTACGGCAAGGTCATTGCCGATCTGGAAGCGGTCGAGCTTACGCCGGACTCCCCCATTCCGACTTCAATCTGGGACCAATTGCCCGCGGGTGGCAACCGGGCCTGTGTTGCCGCGCAAGAGCAACCAAGACTGGCCATGAAATTCGCTGCATCGATCGATCAGGCCGGGGCCAGCAGCACCGATGCGCATGGCATTGAACGCCAGAGCTGCACCTTCGATGGCGATGGCTTTCTGGGGTCCGCCGGCGGTGCCAAGGCCTCGGTGGATTTCATCTACCTTGCCCGGGCCATGCGCCAGGGTGCGAAAGTGCAGGCGCTGTGCGAAGTAAGCGCAATCGTCCCGAACCCGGCTGGTGATGGTCCAGCCTATGAAGTGCAGTTCAAGAACCTGCACACCGGCAAGAACGAGACCTGCAAGGCTCGCCGCGTGGTGCTGGCGGCGGGCACGCTTAACAGTGTTCAGCTTCTGGCGCGGAGCGGCGGGCTTGCGGCAATGCCTGCGCTGGGACAGGGCTTTGGGGCCAATGGCGACCTGCTGGGGCTTTGGACCCGCGATGAGGATGCACCCAGCGGGCTAGTTGCACCGCCGTTCATTGGTAACATCAGTGCGCCCGAACAGGGCGATGCGGCGCTGGGCATTGCCAGCCTCGCCTGGATCAAGGATCTTCCGGTGCTGCGCCACTTGCACAAGGCACTCAGCCGCCGATTCCTGGTGGTTGGGATGGGGGCAGACAGCGGCTCTGGCAGCATTGGCTTCAAGAATGGACGGCTCACGGTTGACTACGATGCGGCTGGAGAATCCGTCTACTCCCGGATCCGGGGCAGCTTTGCGCGGCTCGGCAAGGAAACCGGATCGAAGGTCTGGCTGATCGGCAAGCCGCTGACCGTCCACCCCTGGGGCGGCGCCCGGATCGGCTCTGATCCACGGCAAGGGGTGGTCGATCAC
>CALMBN010000003.1 GCA_937860195.1 uncultured Novosphingobium sp. | reverse complement strand
AGGAAGGCAAGCACCTCATCATCTTCGCCGGCAAGGAATACGGCACCGGCTCCTCGCGCGACTGGGCCGCCAAGGGCACCAACCTGCTCGGCGTGAGGGCGGTGATCGTTGAGAGCTTTGAACGGATCCACCGCAGCAACCTGGTCGGGATGGGCGTGCTGCCGCTGCAGTTCAAGCAGGGCGACAGCCGCACCTCACTGGGCCTCGATGGGGATTGCACCTATACCATCACCGGTGTTGCCGAAATGAAGCCGCGCCAGGATGTCGAAGTGGCCGTAACCCGGGCCGATGGCAGCCAGTTCAGCTTCACCGCGCTGTGCCGGATCGACACCGCCAACGAAGTCGAATACTTCATGAACGGCGGAATTTTGCAGTATGTGCTGCGGAAGCTGGCGGCTTGAGATTGGGCCCCCAGGACGTTTTGGCGCAGCTTTTCGAGCGCCTCTACGGCGGCTCTGTCATCAGGAACGATTTGCGCGGCGAACTTGTCGAGGAAATCGTGGGCATCGCGCTTGCGCCTGTTTGGCAACTTTGTGGGAGTGATTGGGGTGCTTGCGATCTACTAGACGCCTCATCTGGATACAAAATTCAGGTGAAACAATCAGCGGCCAAGCAGTCCTGGAATTCCGGGGAGAAGGGACGCAGTTCGCCGCGATTTTCAATTGCAGCCAAGACTGGTCGTTATGAAGGCGCAGACTGGATTGCTGGCGAGGGTCGCAATGCCGACATTTTCATCTTCGCTTATCACGACAATACTGGGGATGATTGCGATCATGCCAATCCTGAACAGTGGGCGTTTTATGTCGTTGCGGAGTCCGCGCTCCCAACTCAAAAGTCTCTTGGCCTCGCAAAAATTGAGAAACTAGCTGTTCCAGTGACTTTTGCTTCGTTGGGACAGGCAGTGGATGAAATATCGACGAGATTGACTCAATCTCGATAGTCACATATAAATGACAAATGTATGAGGTCCAACAAACCTCGGTCTATGGCGCATGGTTCCGCTCGCTGCGGGATCGCGCCGCCAAGGGCCGGATCGTGGCGCGGATCGAGCGGGTGCAGTTGGGCAATTTTGGCGACGCCAAATCGGTCGGCGAGGGTGTCCATGAGCTGAGGGTGGATTTCGGGCCGGACTACCGGGTCTATTTTACCCGGCGCGGGACACGGATCGTTCCTCTGCTGTGCGGTGGCGACAAAGGCAGTCAGTCCCGCGACATCGCCCACGCCAAGCAGATTGCCTCGGAACTGGAGTGAAGCAAATGGCAGTAACAATCACCAAATGGGATTCCGCCGAGCATCTCGACAGCGAAGAGGCAATTGCCGCCTTTCTCGCCGAGGCCATGGAGATTGGCGAACAGAAGTTTATCGTCCACGCCCTCAACACTGTCGCCCGCGCGCGCGGGATGACGCAGATCGCCAAGGATGCAGGCATCGCACGGCAGGCGCTCTACAAGTCGCTGGGTGAGGACGGCAATCCGACTCTCTCGACCCTGTTGGGCGTGTTCAAGTCGCTTGGCTTGACCCTTGCGGTCAAAAGCTGAAGGCCCGCTGATAAGAGGGTGCCCAACGGAAAAGGGCGATCCTTCCAGACCGCCCTTGCCCCTGAGACTGATGGGCAGATCGCCCGATTTATCAGACTACCTTCTTGGCAAACCGGCGGCGACCGAGCGTCGCCGCAGCAGCTGCGCCGAACAGCAGCAACATCGGCGGGGCCGGCACGTCGTGGCCGCCGCTTGATGAGTGCCCGCCCGAGCTGTGACCGCCAGAAGAATGGCCGCCGCTCGAGCTGGTCGAACCCGACGAAGATGTCGAGGTTGATGAACTGGTCGAGCCTGACGACGAACCGCTGGTCGAGGTCGCGCCGCTCGAGGTTGCACCGCTACTGGTCGAGCTGGTGCTCGAGCCCGAGGAAGAGCTCGATCCGCTGGAGCCCGAGGAACCAGTCGAACCGCCCGACGAATGACCGCCGGAGCTATGGCCGCCCGAAGAATGGCCGCCCGAGCTGTGACCACCGGATGAATGCCCCCCGCTCGAGGTGTTGCCGCCCGAAGAGGACGAACTGCCCGAAGAGCTGGAGGACGAAGACGACGAACTGGATGACGACGAGCTGCTGCTCGATGAGCTGGTGACGTTGCCCGAAGTGGTCGAGGTGGTGCTGGTCACCCCGCCGGTCGAGGTTGAAACGCCGCCCGTGGAGCTGCTGACACCGCCGGTTGAAGTGGAAACACCGCCGGTCGTGGTCGAACTGGTAATTGCGCCTGAAGAGGTCGAGGTTGAGCTACCGCCCGAACCGCCCGAAGAAGTCGAGCTGGTGATCCCGCCGGTGGTGGTGCTGGTCACCACAACCGAACCGCCGCCGCCCGAGCTGCCCGGCGGCTTCGAGCCGCCGGCACCGCCGCCCGAGCTGCCGCCGAAGAACCCGCCAAAGAAGCCGCCGCCAAAGCCGCCGCCGCTGCTACCGCCGCCGACGATCACCATCTGGCCGCCGCTGCCGCCTTCGGGCATCGGTTGCTGGGGCAACTGGGGCATCATCGGCAAAGCCGCGACAGCCATCTGCTGCGGAGCCTGGCAGGTGTAGGACTTGGTCACCACCCGCCGGACCTTGCGCTGGCCCGCCGGACCGGCCTTGGCAATCCGGCGCACGGCAGGCTTGCGCTGCTTGACCTTGGTGGTCGTGGCAACGCGCTTGGCATGCTTGACATAGGTGGTCTGCGCCGCAGGCGCTTCGGCCACATGGACTGCACCGCCGCCAACGACTGCGCCGCCTGCGGTGAACGCTGCGAGTTTCACAAGGGCCATCCGAACCGACATAAGCTCTGCTCTCTGTTACCTGAAGGGGCTGAAGATGCTGACGACCCAACGCCGTCGGCACGCCCCGATCAGGCCAAAAAGCCAGAGGAATGGCCAAGCGACAATCGCGTTAACCGTGTTTGTGGGGTCCCGTTCCGGGAAACTTGCAGTTTGGGTGCCACGCAGGCCCGGACTGTCCCATTCTGAAACCGAACCGGGCGAGAGTGCGAACCAATTGGCCAGCAAACATGGTTACTTGGCTTCGGATTCCGGCGAATCGAACAGCCCGGTCTGGCTGCCACTGGGCGGCGTGATTCCCAGGTGCTGCCAGCCGCGATCGTTGAGGCAGCGGCCTCGCGCAGTGCGGGCGATCAGGCCCAGCTGGATCAGGAACGGCTCGATCACATCCTCGATCGTATCGCGCGGTTCAGACAGGCCAGCGGCGAGCGTTTCGACGCCCACCGGCCCGCCTTTGTAGATATCGGCGATCATGTTCAGATACCGCCGGTCCATCGCATCGAGCCCCAGCGCGTCAACCTCAAGCCGGGTCAGCGAGGCATCGGCGATATCGCGCGTGACCGTGCCATCGCCCGCGACATGGGCAAAATCACGAACCCGCCGCAGCAGCCGTCCGGCGACCCGGGGCGTACCCCGCGCGCGCCGCGCAATCTCGCTCGCCCCGCCCGGATCGATCCCGATGCCCAGCAGCCCCGCGCCGCGGGTGACGACTTTTTGCAACTCAGGCTCGGTATAAAAATTGAGCCTGACGGGAATCCCGAACCGGTCACGCAGCGGCGTGGTCAGCAATCCCGCGCGGGTGGTCGCGCCAACCAAAGTAAACGGCGGCAGATCAATCCGGACCGAGCGCGCCGATGGCCCCTCACCAATGATCAGATCAAGCGCGCGGTCCTCCATCGCCGGATAGAGCACTTCCTCGACCATGGGGTTGAGCCGGTGAATCTCGTCAATGAACAGGACATCGCCCGCTTCCAGATTGGTCAGCAGCGCGGCCAGATCCCCGGCCTTGGCGATCACCGGGCCAGACGTGGCGCGAAAGCCAACCCCCAGTTCGCGCGCGACAATCTGCGCCAGCGTGGTTTTGCCCAGCCCCGGCGGGCCAAAGAACAAGACATGATCCATCGCCTCCCCGCGCGACTTGGCGCTTTCGATGAATACCCTGAGGTTGTCCTTGGCCGCCGCTTGGCCGACGAATTCGGCGAGCGTCTTGGGCCGCAGCGCCGCATCGGCATCGTCAGGGAGGCGCTGAGGGGTGAGGTGAGGGTTATCGGTCATTCTGGCAGATGCCGAGGAACGTCGCGAGAATGATGGAGGATTCTTGCGATCACAATCTTTTCCGCACTAACGAGATACAAAATTCGATGACTGCGATAAACTATGCACCGAATTCTGTCGCCATAGTCAGGTCGCTCTTCGCCGATCAAGGGGAAGTCTTCCAGTCGCGTGAGAATCCGGTCTATTCCTCGCTGATAGGCTGCGGCGGCCTTGTCACCGAATCGTTCCGAACCAAATGCGTCGATTTCAGCCAAGTCTGCACCGGCAGCTTCGCTTAGCCTGACCTCAGCCACGCCGTGCGCGACGTGCTGCAATGATGTCTTCGATTACTTCTGTCGGGTCCTTGTCGATGATCCCAGAGGCGAGCCCTTCAGCGACCTTCTCGCGAACCCATGCCGTGTCGGCAGCTTCATCGAGATCGCGACGCACCAATTCGCGCAAATACTCGCCAGCGTCGGCATAGTGCCCTTTCGCAAGACGAGATTTCAAGGGTCCGGCGAGTTCGTCGGGGAGCGAGAAGCTGAGGTCAGTCATGACCGCGTTATCCTCCAATTTGGCTAGAGCGGCAAGCGAGTTGCTCTGTGGCATTTTGGTCGCGCCTAAGGGATAGAGCTGGGGGGTGAGGCTGAGGGTGTCGGTCATCTTAGGATTCGCCTTCGTTCTTCGCTGCCTCCGCATTCAGACTCCGAAATGCCTGCCAAGTCTGCTCATTGTGCCTAGATAAGGGCTCGTCGGTTTCACTGGGATAACTCACGTACTGGCAGCGAAAACACTTCACATTCTTCGGATGCCGGAACGTCACAGAAAATCCAAGGTAGGCAAAATATGCGGCGCACGAGACAATAAAGATTCCGAAAACTTCTATCCACCCACCGCCAATGGCACCACCACCAGTGGAGAAAGCAGCAAGTGAAATCAGCAAATTTCCTCCGCAGAAATAGAAAAAGGTTTTGTAACCTAACCTACCTTTTTGGAACGCGCCTTCCGCTAAAAGTCCACTGAGGCCTATCGCGACAGTCCATCCCCAAAGATCTGTGATTGGAAATTCCAAGCTCACCCCGCAGCCCTCTTCAGCGCCACCCGGACCAGCGCGTTCAGCTCCGCCCCATCGCCGAGTTCGTCCAGCGCCCGCGCCACGGCTTCGGTCGCAACATTCGGTTTGAACCCCAGGTTCTGCAGCGCCGAGACGGCATCGCTGCTGGCCGACCCCACCGGAGCCACCGCCAGCGCCGCGCCCGCCACCGAAGGCTGCGCGTCGGCCTTGTCCTTCAATTCATTGACGATCCGGCTGGCCAGTTTCGGCCCGACGCCTTGGGCCCGCGCCACCATCGCCGCGTCGACCCCGGCGCAGGCGCGTTGCAGTTCGTCCACGGTCAGCGCCGAGAGTACCGCCAGAGCCATCTTGCTGCCGACGCCCTGCACGCCCGTCAGCAGGCGGAACCATGCCCGCTCTGCCCCGCTGGCAAAGCCGATCAGCCGCATATCGTT
>CALMBN010000002.1 GCA_937860195.1 uncultured Novosphingobium sp. | reverse complement strand
CTCTACATAGGGGCTGAGGGCTGGGGCCAGGGCAATGCGCGCACCACCGCGCTCGGCGCGCTGCTTTCGCACATCACCGGCGATGCCGAGGCTGAAAGCTATCAGCCGATGAACGTCAATTTTGGCCTGTTCCCGCCGCCGGAAGAATCTGTTCGAAAAAAGCAGCGCAAGCTCGCCTATACCGAACGGGCCAAGGCGGACATGGCGGTCTGGCTGACAGCACGAGCCTGACCGACTTCAGCACTTGCAGCCCGGTTTCTTGCTCGCTTTGGGTTTGGTTGTCGCAAACTCGGCGCGGTTGAGAGTGTTATCGCCGTTCGCGTCAGCTTTCTTGAAGCGGTTGCTGGTGACCACCGCCCATTCCTCAAAACTCAGCAAGTTGTTGCCATCCCTGTCGAGCTTGCGAAATGCGGCGATCCGCGGCTGGAGCGCTTCGGTCCGGCTGATCGTGCTGTCGCGATTGCGATCGAGCCGGTTGAAGCGCTTTTGCTCGCGGCTGGCTTCGTTGACCCCGGCAGGCAAACCAGCGCCGAGCATTCCTTCGCCGTCTTCATCCGGAATATCTTCCAGATCGCCGTCTGTTGCCGAAGCCTCTGCGGTGATTGGCGGCGGCGGCGGGGCATTGGCCTCGGTCGCCGCCTGCCCTTGCCACCAGAACAAACCTGCCCCGGTTAACAACAACGCTGAAACAGCACCCAGCACCATCCGATTCATCGCCCGACCCTTCAAGTAATCATGCGAAGATAGCTTACCTGCCAAACAAGCCAACCCTTAGCGCGCACAAAAAGTCGCTTGGCCCAGACAGCAACGGACCCCGCCCTTTTCGTTGGGCGGCTAACGCGTGCAGGACCAGCAGGGGCCGCAAGGCGCGCGTCAACTTGGGCCGTGACCAATCGGCTTGCCCAGCCCAGTCGCGCACACGTGACGCTTCATCAGGATTGCCGATCCGGCCAGCCAGCTCGGCCAAAGCCCAATTGCGGCCCGCCCGTTCGGCTTCGGCGGGCTCTGCCCCAAGTCGCTGCGCCAGTGCCCCGCACGCTTTCGCTCGTCCGCCTGCATAGGCCGCAATCGCGGTGTCAGGCAAAGGCGGTTCGCTCAGCAGGGCCTCCCAGCCATCGACCAGCGCCACCAATTGCTGTCGCGCAGCCCCCCAATCAGCGAAGAGCTTGAGCAAGGGATCGCCCCGATCGCTCGCTTCGGGCGGTTCGCCCAACCGGTCCCGCCACCACGCCAGCTTCATCTGAACCAGCATTGGTTCACGTCCCTGGCTGACTATCCGGGCCAACCGGCCATCGAGCACAAACAGAGCTGCGATCGGCCCGCGCGCCGATTTGGGCGCATAGGAAAGCGCCAATCGCCGCTCGATCGGTAGCTCGGCAAGCAGGTCGGTAAGTTCCATCGCTCCGTCTCTAGCCAACCCGGCTTCGAACCGAAACTCTCGAAGCGAGTTCACTCATTTTTTCCGATTAAGCCAAATTTAACCGCAATCATAGAAATTCGGCTCACTATCAGGGTGCTATTGCGTCGACGGAACGGCCCCAATCAAAGGACCTATGATGAGTGACTATCGAACAGATGCGAGGTTTCGGACACCGAACGCGCGCGCTCTGACAGTGCGGCGGATGGTTGCCGGATTGGCTCGTCTGATTGCCGACAAGAGCGGGGTCACGCTTGCAACCATGGCGATGATGATGCCGCTGCTGATCGGTTTCAGCGGCCTGGCGCTCGATGTCGGGGTTTGGCAGGTCAACAAGCGCAACCTTCAGGGTGCTGCGGATCAGGCCGCCTTTTCCGCTGCAATCGCTTACAGCAAGGGTGCCTCAGTAGCGGCTTCGCAAACCCAGGCGAAAGCGGTGATGGCCGAACATGGCTTTGTCGATGGAACCTCGGGCCTGTCGATCACCGTGTCGAATCCGGCCAGTTCGGGTAACTACATGACCAACACCAGAGCATGGGAAGTGACCGCTACCAATGCGCAGTCACTCTATTTCTCCGGAATCTTCATGAGCAGCGCACCGTCCGTCGCTGTGCGGTCGGTCGCGCTTTCGGGATCGACCGTAACAACACCGCCAACGACCGAAACCCAGCCCGGCAAGGGCTGTGTCCTGACGCTGGACACGACTGCTTCCTATGCCACCGAAATTACCAACAACGGCAGCTCATCGAACGTAAACTGCGAAATCTATACCAATTCGAACAGCAATTCTGCGCTTGGATGCTATAACAATTGCACCGTGAGGGGCGACACCTTCACGGTCGGCGGGCTGTTCAATAACGGAACCATGACCGGCATCAACAAGACTCGCCAGACGGCCATCGCCGATCCCTATGCCAGCCTTTCGACACCCACTGCTGCAACAATGGGATCGTGCGTAACGAGCACTGCGATCAGATCGCTGACGACCGCATCCCGCACAATCGGGCCGGGTCGCTATTGCGGGGGCATCAACTTCACTGGTTCGGGCAAGACGCTGGTCATGACCGCGGGCACTTATTACGTCGAATCGATTTTCAATGTCGGGACCGGCGCAACGCTCAACGCGACCGCAGGCGTAACCATCGTTATCGTCGGCAACTACTGCCTCGGCGATACGAACAACACCTGCCAGCACCCGGATGAAGGCATCGGCAATGTTGCGAACATCAACATCACCGCGCCAACGACCGGGACCTATGCGGGTGTCGCGATGCATTTCAGCAGCACGACCTACCGCCAGCACGCTTTCGCAAACAACGCCTACCTGCACATCCAGGGCGTGCTTTATGCTCCCAAACAGAAGCTCGCTTTCAACAACAATTCCACGTTTGACAACACCAAGTGCACCAAGGTCATTTCAGCCAAAGTGACGATCAACAACAATGGCAACATGAGCGCGAGCTGCGATGGTACAGGGGTCAAATCGATCGGTGACAAGGTGACCGTGACCCCAGGAACAACAACGACGACAAACTCGTCGATGGTGGAGTGACCGGGATGCTTGGCAAGATGAAATCCGTGTTCTTGAGGCTGCGCAACGACCGTTCAGGAGCGGCCATGGTCGAATTGGCGCTGATCGCTCCCACACTTGCACTGATGACAGTCGGCACCATCGACTATGCGTTGCTGATGACCTCGAAGCTGACGGTGGAAAGCGCCGCGCGCGATGGTGCGGCCTATGCCGTGGCGCATGGCTACAACAGCACGACAATCGCCAGCGCAGTCACTTCCCGTGGGCGATCTTCAAGCTATCTGTCCTCGGTTGCCGCCAGTCCTGCACCGGCGGCCTGGTATGGCTGTGCAAACGCGACAACCGGAGTCGTGAGTGCGGCCGATGCCACGACGACCTGCACGATCGGGGGAACCGCAGGCCAATACGTGACGGTCAGCGCCAGCGGCACCTATACCTTTCTGGTGCCGTGGCCGACCTTGCCCGCGAGCTATCCCATCAATGCCTCGGTCAAAGTAAGGATCTCCTGACATGCCAAAAGCTTTCGGCCGGCTGCTGCGTGAGACCCGCGGTTCGGTCATCGTTGAAGCCGCGTTTGCGTTGCCGATTGTCTTCCTGTTCGGATTCGGGATCATGGAGATCGGCAGAGGGATGTGGATCCAGAATTCGCTGCAATTTGCAGTTGAAGCCGCAGCCAGATGTGCAGCGATCGATTCAATCAATTGCGGTTCGACAGGCGGTATCCAGGCCGTTGCGGTTGCTGCGGCGGCAGGCACCGATGTGACAACGAGCAACTTTGCGTATGAATCGCTCAGCTGCGGCAAACAGGTGACTGCGACTTACAACTTTTCCGGGAATATACCCGGACTTGCCGCCTTCTCACCCGTGCTGACGGCCTCATCCTGCTTTCCAACCTGATTGGGGCAGCCCCCCAGGCAGCCTGCATTTGCGGCAGGGATCGCAGGACAGTAGACCCCAAAATCGCTCTACGGATCAGCTTTTCCGGCTGCCTTGAACTCCGGCAATCCGGACCTGATGTGCAAAGCAGGGTCCAGATGAAATCCTCACCAGGGAGGCTCATTGTCTATGCCTGTCGCCCCGTACCGGGGCAGCACCCTGGCCGTCGCCCCCGGTCCTTCAATGTCAGATTGCCGATGCAACTGCGCGCTCAAGTGATCGAGGCGGAGGGATATCCTGTTTCGGACCAAAAGCAACGAGCGGGAAGTCGGGGCTGATCGCCCGAACCTCCCGCCCGTGAAGCGTTATCGTCTTCAAGCGGTCCGATGCCACGGGTCTACTAGCCCGCCATCGGAACTGCCTGCATCAGCTGCTGGTGATCTGACCGCGAACGGCATCGGCACCCGTGTTGGCGTGCACTACATCAATGTAGTAGTCACCTGGGTTGCTAGCCATGTCATCAAGCAGAGCGTGGCCGACCAAGACACAGGTGCCGCTGGTAACCGTCAGTTGTGCCACCGGGCGGCCTGGGGCGCCCACTGGACCTTCGTGGATATGGGCTTCGCCGGCGTTGCCAATGTTCGCAACCGAGAGCGAGTAGCACAGGGTGTTGGATTGCCTGTCGATGATGGCGCTGAACGTCCCGCTGCCATCGCTATCGCCGCCATCAAGAACGCTAGGTCCGTCAAGCGTCGCGCTCAGGTTGGTATTCGATGCATCGGCAAGCGCGGCTCCGGCCCAGCATGTGGCAAGAGCGGCAGCAGTAACAAACAACTTCTTCATGGCTTATTCCCCTTCGATTCTGGGCTAGCTTACGCAACGTATAAATACATCGCGATCCGCGGAGCAAAACAACCGACCAAAATTGAGCCGGGTTTTGCCTATTCGCCGCTGATCACTGCAACGCTTTACGCAGTTATGGGATAACGCATGTCTTACGTTCGAGGTTAAGATTCGATCAATGAGCAAATCTGCTGCACAGTAACATGAAAAGGACATTAACCACCGCACCCCGGTGAGGTGTCACCCGGGCAGCTTTCGGCCAGGTTTTGCTATGCCGAAGTTAGCGCCCGCAGACCTTGCGAACCGCCGCGACGATCCGCGCTGCATTGACCAGCGCGGCTTTCTCCAGATTGGCAGCATAGGGCAGCGGGACATCTTCGTTGCAGACCCTGAGGACCGGCGCGTCGAGATCGTCAAAGCCGTCCTCCATGCAGATCGCCTGGATTTCCGAGGCAATCGAGCATTGCGGCCAGCCTTCTTCGACCACCACCACGCGGTTGGTTTTGGCGAGCGAGGCCAGCACCGCTTCCCGGTCGAGCGGACGCAGTGTCCGCAAATCGAGCACTTCGGCCTCAATCCCCTCGCTTGCCAGTGTCTCCGCCGCTTCGAGCGCGAGCCCGACACCGATCACCAACATCGTGCAAACAAACATCGCGAACGGCTTGCGGATCTGTCTCTTCATCTCAGCGCCTCTCCATGGAAGGGGACCACCGGAAACGTCCGGGATCTGGGTCATAAGAACTCGACACAAAGGATGCAAGATCCTATCCCGCACCTGAGCTTTCTGCCGCGCTCCGTCGCGTTCCCTCGGAACCCGAATCGAAGGAACGATGATCGTGAAGTCTCACCGACTCGGCACCGCGTCCACGGGATAGAGTGCCCGCCATTCCCCGCAGGCTGTTTCTGTCATCCATCTTTTGCAATGGGAGGAGTTCGCGCATGAGCACCGAAACCCCAGAGTCCGACAACAAACCGTTTGATCCCTTCGACCTCGCGACCGCGATTCTCCTCGGCCTAGCCGCCGTCGGCGCGGCGCTCGCGAGCCTGCAAGCGGGTCAATGGGGCGGGCGGCAGCTCGACGCGTTCAGCGCCTCAAACGCGCTCACCACCAAAGCCGCCAAGCAGTACAACGAAGACACCGTGTTGGTGAACGCGGACTACGCCGCGGTCGCCGCGGCCAAAGAGCACATCCTCGAAGCGCGCGACGCGAACGATGGGCAAGCGCGGGAACGCCATCTCGACATGGCGAGCTATCAGTACAGCAACCAGATGACCGAGCTCGGCTACAAAGCGATGGGCCTGCCGATGGACTACTACGTCGAAGACGAAGAAGACGCAGAAGGCGAGGGCGAAACAACCGACGCGACCGCAGAGCCTGCCGCAGCGGCCAGCGCCGAAGCTGCCCCCGCCCCCTCCGACTCCGACACTGACGCGACCGCCGACGACTCCGAAGCCGCCGCGGATCCCGAAACCGAAGCCGCGACCGCACTCGAACGCGATATCCCCGACGAAGCGCTCTTCGCCACCCTTCAACAAGAGCTCGACGACGACTACATCGACAAGGCGCTCGAAGGGGGCGAGAAGAAGTTGCGCCGCAAGCTGCCTGAGCATTTGCCGCGCCGCGATGAGAGGCGCGAGCCTGCCACCTGCATCTGCGCGCGCTGCGGCTTCGAGCGCCTGCGCCAAGTCGGCGAGGACGTGACCGAGAACCTGCGCACCATCCGCGCCATTCCGCTCAAGTTGCGCGACGATGGTCCGTCCGCGCGCGGCACCGTGGCCATCCGCGGCGAGGTGTTGATCCCGCTGGCGGCGTTCGCCGAGTTGAACAAGCGCCTGCTCGAAGCGGGTGAAGAGCCGTTCGCCAACGCGCGCAACGCGGCGGCCGGCACGGTACGCCAGCTCGACGTGTCCATCACCGGCAGCCGCAAGCTGGACTTCTTCGCATACGACATCATGAGTTACGACGCGCCGGCGCGCGGGCCGCACCCCTTCCCCACGCAGCAGGCGATGCTCGCGTCGCTGCGCGCCTGGGGCTTCCACGTGGAGTCCGACGTGAAGCGCTGCCAGGGGCTGGCCGACGCGCTCGCGTTCCATGCCAAGCTGCGCGACAAGCGCGACGCACTGCCCTACGAAGTCGACGGCGTGGTGATCAAGGTCGATGACCGCGCCGCGCAGACGCGGCTCGGCATGCGCTCGCGTTCGCCGCGCTGGGCGGTGGCGTACAAGTTCCCGCCGCGCGAGGAAGTCACCCAAGTGCAGGACATCATCGTGCAGGTGGGCCGTACGGGGAAGCTCACGCCGGTCGCGCAACTC
>CALMBN010000001.1 GCA_937860195.1 uncultured Novosphingobium sp. | reverse complement strand
AACAGACCAGCGAAGTTGACGAAGAAATGCGCTCCACCGTGGATGGGCGGCAGGGTCCCCGGCAAGCCTAGCGCTGAATTGAGCACGCTCAGCGCGTTCAGGACCAATGCCGACAAACCCGGCAGTGCAAACATGGCGCACAGCGCCATATCAAACCGGATTACCCCACTAGGAAAAGGCCGGCTCGGGTTCATGCGCTGGCCAGCTACCCCTTCGCCACAACACTCTCAGGAAGTTCCGTCCCGAACACTCGCTGATAGTATTCCGCCACCAGCATCCGCTCGGTCTCATCACACTTGTTGAGGAACGACAGGCGGAAGGCGAAGCCGGGGTCCTTGAAGATCGCGGTGTTCTGGGCCCAGGTGATCACGGTGCGCGGGCTCATCACTGTGCTGATATCGCCATTGATGAAGCCCTGCCGCGTTAGATCAGCAACCTTGACCATCTGCGCGACCATTTCAGGCGCGGCCCCTTCGGTCTTGGCGAGCACGATCTCACTCTCAACCGCAGCGGGCAGATAGTTGAGCTGGACCACGATGTTCCAGCGGTCCATCTGCGCCTGGTTGATCGCCTGGGTGCCGTGGTACAGCCCGCTGGTGTCGCCAAGGCCGACTGTGTTGGCAGTGGCAAACAGCCGGAACCACGGGTTCGGGCGGATCACACGGTTCTGATCGAGCAGGGTCAGCTTGCCTTCGGTTTCCAGCACCCGCTGGATCACGAACATTACGTCGGGCCGGCCGGCATCGTATTCATCGAACACCAGCGCGACCGGATGTTGCAGCGCCCACGGGAGCAGCCCTTCGCGGAACTCGGTGACTTGCAGCCCATCGCGCAGCACGATCGCGTCACGCCCGACCAGATCGATCCGGCTGATGTGTGCGTCCAGGTTGATCCGGACGGTGGGCCAGTTCAGCCGCGCTGCGACCTGTTCGATGTGGGTCGATTTGCCGGTGCCGTGATAGCCCTGCACGATTACCCGGCGATTGAAGGCAAACCCGGCCAGGATCGCAAGCGTGGTATCGGCATCGAAGACATAGGCTTCGTCCAGATCGGGGGTTCGCGCATCGGGCTTGCTGAAAGCCGGGACCATCATGTCGATATCGATCCCGAACAGTTCACGCACACTCACTTGCGTGTCCGGTGCGGACAGCACGGTCTGGTGGGTCGGGTCGGCGGCGTTGGTCATCGTGTCAGTCATGGCGCTAAGCCGCCTATACGCGGGCGGGCCGCGCTGCAATAAGGATTGCATTTCATGTTGCGACTTATCGGGTAGAACCTGCCATGAAAGGCATCGCCTTGCCGCTGCACCCTTCCCTCCGCTTAGTCCGCCTGCCAGCTAGGCTGCGGCAATTTTAGCGAAATCTGTCGCGCGGCAGGCTCGGTCGCGGCCATCGGCTTTGGCGCGGTTCAGCGCGCTATCGGCAAGGCGATAGAGTTTGCGCCAGTCCTCGTCAGTACCAACCCGGCCGTCGGCAAAACCGATGCTGGCAGTCACCTTGATGCCAAGCGGCATGGCGCGGTTGCGGACGGCGAGCAGGATTTGTTCCGAGGTGCATTCACCTTGGCGTGAAACCGGGATCAGCAACGCAAATTCCTCTCCGCCCAACCGCACGGCCAAACTGCCGCCGGGGCGAAGGTCTTGCAAGGCCTGCGCCACTTCGCGCAACACCTGATCTCCGGCATCGTGGCCGATCCGGTCATTGATCTGCTTGAAACGGTCGATATCGAGCAGAAACAGCCGATGTGGCTCGGTGCGACCGATGACCAGATCGAGGAACGCACGGCGGTTGAGCAGCCCGGTCAGTGGATCGGAATTGGCCAGCCGCATCGCCGACTTCTCACCAGCGCGGGCCAGATCGCGCTCGCTCGACAGGTCGCGCAACCGCTGCGTGATCAGCACCGAACTGAACAGGGCTTCGACCGCAAGCGCGATCAGATTGCCGTTATCGAGCCAGAAGCTGTAGGGAATGAAACCAAAGCCGTGCAGGACCCGCGCAAGCGAGGTCAATATCGGCGCTGACCACGCCAGGAAAAACATCCACCTGAACCGGCTGTTGTTGTGCCATGCAAAATAGAGGATCGGGATGATCATCAGCAGGATCAGTCCCAAGGTCGAGAAATAGATCCGGTCCAGCGTCCGGATACCTGCCGGCGCAAATGCTGCGAACGCCATCGCTGAAACGAGCGCGATCACGCTCAATCCATCGAGGACGCGCTGGAACCATCTTGGCAGGACCCCGGATTCAAAAAAGCTGCGTACGAACCACATCGCGGTCAAACCGGTCAGTCCCAGCAAGACATAGTTCATCCTGAGGCGGTCGTTGTTTGCCAGATCGGGAAGGGTCAGCATGATCGCGCCGGACGAGGTGAACATGTAGGCGGTAATTGCTGCGACCATTGCGCAGTAGATCAACTGAAAGCGATGTCGCAGCGCTCCCCACAGCGCGAGATTGTAGACGATCAGTGCAAGTGACAGCCCAAGGAACCCGGCATACATGGCGATCAGCCTGCGATTCATCGCCTCGCCAGAGCTCCTGGGCATCAACGCCGCGCCCAGCACCACCCCGCGCAGGTTAGCCGTGCCCTGGGTTGAAATTTCGATGCCGGTCAGCGCGGCATCGTGGCGCGGGACCGGAAACTGGTAGATCGCTCCGAACTGCAACCAGCGCGATGCATTCTGCGAGGTAAAGTCGACCCGGCGTTCCGCACCATCGGCATAGCGAAACCGGATTTGCGCCGTATCTTGCCAGACGCTGGCCATCCGGAATACCGTTGGATCATCGGGCGAGGGGACAACCGGGTCGAACAAGAAGTCGACCTTGAAATCCCCTGACCCGTGTCGGCTTTGATCAGCATCGCAAACAAAGCTGGTGGCGGCGGGACCATAGGGACTGTGCAAATCCGTCCCCGGCGCGGCGCCGACACACGGTGCAAGCACCGTCTCCGCGCTGGCCTGAACCGGGGCGAGCGCCAACACAGCCAACAGGCTCGCCAGCAGAATTCCCCAAAGGCGCGAAGCAGTCATCATGCCGGGATAACAGCGAGAGGCAAAGATAGGGTTAAGCACGGAATAGCCTCGATAATTCGCGCAACATGCAGTCATTCAAGGGTCGGTCAGCAGCGCTGCCTCGCATCCCGCCCGATTTGTCATTGCGGGCATACCGACCAGTTGGTATGTTGCTGGACATGATCCCGAATCAGCTCTTTCGGCCCGCCCCGGTCACGGCTCGCGACAAGCTGCTGGAAGCCGGAGTGAAGCTGGTCCGCCAGCAAGGTTACGCCGCGACCTCGGTTGACGAATTGTGCCGCGAAGCCGGGGTGACCAAAGGCGCGTTCTTTCATCACTTCGCGTCGAAAGAGGCGCTGGGGGTAGCGCTCGCAAACTATTGGTCGAGCTCGACCGGGGCCTTTTTTGCGGCCGCGCCTTTCCACCACCACCCGCGGGCGATT